>DFEA01000035.1:46474-46634 GCA_002368575.1 Lachnospiraceae bacterium UBA3814
TAAGGAACTGCTCCTTATCAACACAGCCGCTTACAGCGACAACTGCCGCAAGCATAGGGGTATTCGGGAAATAGGCACCGAGGCATTCCATGGAGACCGATTTTGCGTCTATGGTACAGATGCGGCCTTTGTAGCCGTTGAGAAGAGGCTTTATCTCCCC
>DFEA01000106.1:0-6674 GCA_002368575.1 Lachnospiraceae bacterium UBA3814
TCTCCGCAGATGCTGACCTTTTTCCCGAGCCTGTGCGCGTTTTCCACCGTCATCCTTATAAGCCTCAGGATCGCGGGATGATCCGAATCGTAATACTTGTCGATCCGTGCGTTCTGCCTGTCAACCGCAAGGGTATACTGCGTAAGGTCGTTGGTGCCTATGCTTAAAAAGTCCACCTGCTCCGCCAGGATATCGGAAATGATCGCAGCCGCCGGGGTCTCTATCATTATTCCCTGTCTGACCTTACCGAAGGGAAGCTTATCCGCGGCCAGCTCCTCCTTTACCTCTTCATTTATCTTCAGAATGCTCATTACCTCGTCCAGCGAGATAATGAGAGGATACATGACCGAGATATTCCCGTAGGCGCTTGCTCTGTAAATGGCCCGTAGCTGGGTAATGAGCATGTCCTTTCTGTCAAGGCTTAAGCGGATGCCCCTGTAGCCCATGGCAGGATTGCTTTCCCGCGGCATGTGCATGTACTGTGGGATCTTGTCGCCCCCCATATCACAGGTCCTTATCACAACCTCTTTATTATTCATTTTCAGCGCGACCGACTTATAGGCCTCAAACTGTTCATCCTCGGTGGGATAATTCCCCGATTTGAGATAGAGGAATTCGCTGCGCAGAAGCCCTATGCCCGCGGCATTGCTCTCAACAGCGGCATCCACATCACTCAGATCGCTGATGTTTGCGCAGAGAAGTACCCTGCGCCCTCCCTTGGTGATATCCTGCCTTGATTTAAAGGCGGAATACTGCCTTTTGATGCTTTCCGCCCTGCTCCTCTTTTCATTATAGAGCCTGCGGGTCTCCTCATCGGGATCAATGAAGATCTGGCCGGTATAGCCGTCAATGATCGCAAACCGTCCGTTCCAGCCCTTCTTTACCGTCACCCCGATTATGGCAGGTATATTCATCGTCTTTGCAAGTATCGAGGTATGGGAGATGGTAGAGCCCTGCTTCGTTACGATGGCAAGGATCTTGCTCTTATCCATTTTTATGGTCTCACTGGGCGTAAGCTCGTCAGCCACGGCGATCACGGGCTCCTTTATGGAATCCGCCCTTGTACCGGTATCACCGTTCAGGATATCGATGATCTTGCCCGAGATATCCCTTATATCCGAGGTGCGCACCCTTAAGTATTCGTCTCCCAGGCTTAAAAAGCGTTCACAGAGCTCATCCGTTGCGTAATTTACGGCATACTCCGCGTTGACCCGTTTATCCCTTATCAGCGACTTGACGCTCTCCCTGTATTCTCTGTCCTGAACGATCAGCTTGTATATATCAAGGATCTTTGCCCTGCTCTCTCCGAATTCGGTCAGAGCCTTCTCATAAAGCACGTCAAGCTGCTCTATGATCTGCTCGCAGGCCTTCTCATAGCGCTCCGTTTCCTTTTCCACATTGCTGATCCTTACACAGACGATATTCCTCTTATCCTTGGGAAAGAAGAATATTTCACCCTCCGCTATTCCCCCAAATACCGGAATTCCCTGAAATACTTCCATTTTTTGTCCTCCAGGGTCAGGCATGAGCCGAGTTTACTAAAGCTCGTATCTGACCCGCCAATCAGGTTTGAAAGTTTACTTTCAAACCTGATCCTCGTCTACAACATATATCAGCTTAAGTTAATGACATTGCTTCACTCCTCCGCCTGCTCAAGCTGCCATAAGGGTTTCTTGAAGAAATCGACCCTCGGCTCCAGGAACTTAAGCTCATGCTTTGAAAGATCCGGGATGTAAGCGTCAAGCGGCTCAAGTATCTTATCCCAGGAGAAAAGCTCCTCCCCGATGTTCATATAATCCGCAAACATCTCGCAGCCCTCCGGAGCAAGCGGATGAAGGAGGATGGCCATGACCTTGCAGGAATAGAAGGTATCGATGAGCAGGCTCCTCCAAAGCTCCTTATCATTGTTCTTATCGGCCTCTCTGCTGGTCGCGGCCCATATCTTGTTGGTCTCCCTTATATACTCGTCCAGAAGATAGGATATCCTGTGAAACTCCTGATTATACATAAAGCGCTCGTACTCAAGAGCCTTCTCCTCGGCAAAGCTCTTCACCCTCTCAGACACCTCTCCCCCGGGAAGCCTTCCGTCAAATTCCTTCTGGACCGTATAGAAGCAGGATCTTATCAGACGGTTATAGACATTGGTAAGAAGGTTCCCCTCCTTGACCACCATATCCGCGCCCCTCCTTTCAGCCTCCGGCATATATACCTGCGGCTTGAAGCCGGTGCTCTTGTTGTTGAGTCCCAGGCTTATGAAGTGCATCCTGAGCTGATCCGCCGAATAATGCTGAAGCAGCTCCTCAGCCATGGGAGGCTTTATCTCTGAGGAAGAGCTTGCCTTCGTGTCCATAAACAGTATGTGCCTGTTTGCTATGACATTTGTCTGATGCAGATTTCCAAGTGCGTTGAACATTCCGGTCTGCGCTATGGCGTAGAAATAGATATTGTCCTCCCCGATAAACTGGTACACCTGCGCCTCATCATCGTTCCACCACTTCTTCCACTCATCGTCCGGGCAGCCCTTTTGCTTAAGGTATGTTCTCGTAAAGGAAATGGGAGCCCAGAGGGATTCCGGCCAGACCCAGAAGGTCAGGTCCTTCGTGTCCTCCTTTTCGGGAACGGGTACGCCCCATTCAACGTTTCCCGTAAGCCTGAAGGGAACCAGGGTCTTTCCGGCGGTATAGTGTACGCCCTCCTCCTCAAGCACCCTCCTTGCCGTGTCCCTGTCCTCAAGGGATTTAAAGGTGCACATTATGGATTTTCTCTTTTCCTCATCGGTAAGCTCGTGCTCCGGAAGCCTCTTAAGGATAGCCTCCTGGTCCTTTCCCTCTAAAAACCTCTTGGGGATATGTATGAGCGGCCTGTTTAAAAAGTCGTCGATGACGGTAAGGGCAAACTTCCTGGTGTTGGTATTTTTTCTCAGGTCGTCAATGTACTCCTTTAAAAAGTCGATATCGTCCTCCAGCCTGTAATACCAGTTGGTAACATTCCTGAAGGAGGGCTTTTTCCCTGAAAGGACGCTTATGGGATCGATAAGCTCGCTCGGCATGAACTGATGCCCCAGGGAGCACTCGTCCGCGTAGGCCTTTTCGGACTGACAGCCCTCTATGGGGCATCTGCCCTCGACCTGTCTTCCGTTTAAAAATACTCCAAGCTCATCATCATAAAACTGAGGGGTCGAAAGCTTTTCAAGGTACCCCTTCTCATAGAGCGTATTAAAGATCTCCTCCGATACCTGCCTGTGCATGGAGGCAGCCTCGTCAAGCCCCGAGGCTCCGAAGAAATCCAGGCTTATCTTATAGTCCTTTAGGGTCTTTTTCTGTTTTTCGTGATTGCCCCTTACATAATCCTCTATGGATTTATCGTAGCCGCTCTCCTTAAGCTTTCTGTAGCTTTCAAGCGCCGGCGAGCCGTAGCAGTCGGTGCCAGAAACAAAGATCACGTTTTCCTTTCCTATACGGTCCCTTAAGAACCTTGCGAAAACATCGGCATGCACATACATCCCGCCCACATGTCCGAAATGCAGCTCCTTATTGCCGTAGGGCATTCCTCCGGTGACCACCGCCCTCTTCGGAAATACCGGTCTCTCATCAGGTCTTATCCTTTTGTTAAACATTTTTCTCTCCCTTTTTCATAATTATCCTTTTATTTTTCCGCTGCCGCCTTTTTCGCGCTTCCCGGACGAGTAACATTCACGGGTCCCAGAAGCCATATCCCGATGATTATCCCGATGGGGAAGATCACCGCAAGCCCCGTCCCTATCCTCAGGTCATCGCCAAAGGCCGAGGATATGAGCCCCACATAGGTGGGCCCTCCGCCGCAGCCCACATCACCCGCAAGCGCCAGAAGAGCAAAGAGTATCGTTCCTCCCTTTTTAACCGAGGCCGCGGCAAGGCTGAAGGTCCCGGGCCATAATATCCCTACCGAAAAGCCGCAGAGGATACAGCCTGTGATCCCGATGACCGGGCTTTTGGAAGCAAATATGAGTATGTAGGAAAGCAGGCAGAGCACAGAGCTTCCCACCATAAATTTCCTCAGCTCTATCCTTTCCCCGTATTTTCCGTAAAAAAGCCTGGAAAGGCCCATGGCAAGAGCAAACATCATGGGACCCGCGATGTCCGCCGCAGTCTTTGTTATATCAAGCCCCCTCTCGACAAAGGTGGAGGCCCACTGACTTACAGCCTGTTCGCTTGCCCCGGAGCAGATCATCATCATGAACAATATCCAGAAGGAGGACCTTCCCGCAAGCTCCTTAAAGCTTAAGCCCCTTTCATCCCCGGAGACCAGGGCCCTTATGGGGACCTGCGAAAAAACAAAGGTGTTCGCAAGAGGTATGACCGCCCAGATGATTGCCATGACCGTCCAGCTTTGTATCCCGAAGAGCCTGAAAAAAACGGTGGTTATTATCACTACCCCCATATGTCCCCAGCAGTAAAAGGAATGCAGAAGACTCATGGCCTTTTCCTTATTCTCTGTAGGACAGGCCTCCACTATGGGGCTTACCAGCACCTCAAGAAGCCCGCCTCCTATGGCATTTAATATGACCGCAAGCACTATCCCGGCATAAGGGTCACTTAGCCTTTGTGGAAGGAGACCCAGTGTCACAAAGCCCGCCGCGGATACGATATGCGCAATAAGCATCGAAGCCCTGTAGCCTATCCTGTCCACGAAAAAGGCCGAAAGGAAATCCACCAGGAGCTGGATGCCGAAATTGAAGGTGATAAGGAAGGTGACCTTAGCCAGGCTTATCCCGTAGGTATCCCTTATTACCACAAAGCACAGCGGAAGAAAATTATTTACTATGGCCTGAACTATATAGCCGAGATAGCAGCCGTATAAGGTCGCGTTATAATTGTTCCTGAGTTCATATGCTTTCATCTTTGTACTCCGGCATGAAACCGGGCTGGCCGTTAACTTTTCCCCCGAAATATGTTATGATGTCGGTAAAGACACTAAAGAAACCCAATATACCCGTTTTCACAATTCAAACAGGAGGAGCTTCTATGAATTCAAAGACTATGTTCAGGCTGTCCTATGGCCTGTTCGTCCTTACAGCCAATAACGGAAAGGATAACGGCTGTATAACCAATACCGCCATTCAGGTCACAAGCGAGCCCAACCGCATCTCCTTTGCGGTCAACAAGGCCAATTATACCAATGAAATGCTCACGGCTTCCGATGACTTTACCGTTTCCATCATAAGTGAGGAGGCGGATTTTGAGCTTTTTAAGCATTTCGGCTTCCAGTCCGGAAGGACTGTGGATAAGTTTTCCGGCTTTTCCGACTTAAAGAGGGTCGAAAACGGCACTCTTGCGATAACCAGGGGGACCAACGGCTATATCAGCGGAAGGATAATAAACAGGATCGACCTCGGGACCCATACTCTGTTTATTGCCGACGTTACGGACATGGAGCTTTTAAGCGATGCTCCCTCCGCAACCTATACCTACTATCAGGAGCATATCAAGCCAAAGCCGAAGGAAGCCTCCGATGCCGAAAAGGGCAAGGTGGTATGGCGCTGCAAGGTATGCGGCTACGAATACGAGGGAGAGGAGCTTCCCGAGGATTTCATATGTCCCGTATGCAAGCATCCCGCCTCTGATTTTGAAAAGGTCGTTAAATAAACGAATCCGCCCGCCGCGGGCCTGCCTGCGGCGGTGCAGCTTAAGCCTGTGTCATACCTTTGAAAATCTTATGACATTCCACGATACCGGCTTCAAACGGGCATTGAACACATTTCCGTCCATGGTATGATCGTTTCTGACAAAAGGACGCACCTTCTCCTCTTCGGCCGAATTGACCGCCTCCATATCCTCGCTTTCAAGCACCGTCATCTCCTTGACGCTGTAGCCCTCAAAGCCCTTTAATACCGCTTCAAACTCGATCTCCTCCTCAGTATTCCTGTTCACCGCAAATACAGTGACCTCACCGGCCTCCTCATTATATACCGCTATGGCCTCCACATCGGTCACCTCCTCATGCTTTGAGGTGTCGTGCTTTCCGGTCTCAAGCAGCGGTTCAAGGGCATAGCCCCTTCCGTATTTCGAAGCGTGGCAGAAGGGATAATAGATCGACTGCCTCCATGCCCTTCCGTTTTTCCCCTCCTCTGTCATTACAGGCGCTATGACATTAACAAGCTGGGCAAGACAGGCGATCTTTACCCTGTCGGAATGCTTTAACAGGGTGATGATCGCAAGCCCGTCAACTACCGCGTCCTCAAAGGTATAGATATCCTCCAGAAGATGGGGATGACGCCTCCAGGGAAGCTTGTCCATATCCTGATTATCCTGATCTATCGAATGATACCATACGTTCCACTCGTCAAAGCTCAGGTTAATGGTCTTTTTGCTGTGCTTTGTCGCCTTCACATAGTCGCAGGTGGCGATTATCGAGTTAAGGAAGAATTCCAGATCGTCCGTCTTTGCGAGAAAATCCGCGGTATCGTCCTCATCCTTTTTGAAATACTGATGAAGGGAAACATAATCCACATAGTCATACGCCTCCTTAAGGACCGAAGCCTCCCATTCGGCAAAGGTCGGCATATCCACAAAGGAGCTTCCGCATACGACAAACTCAAGGGAGGAATCCATAAGCTTCATGGCCTTTGCGGTCTCCGCGGCAAGCCTTCCGTATTCCTTGGCCTCCTTGTGCCCCATCTGCCAGGGGCCGTCCAT
>DFEA01000106.1:6720-43913 GCA_002368575.1 Lachnospiraceae bacterium UBA3814
AGGGGCCGTCCATCTCATTGCCCATACACCAGAGCTTTATATCATAGGGCTCCGTGTCGCCGTGCTTTCTTCTGAGATCGGCATAATAGCTGTCCGTATCAAGGTTGCAGTACTCAAGAAGGTTTAAGGCCGCGTCCGTACCCCTGGTCCCAAGGTTTACAGCCATCATCACCTGGGAGCCGGCCTTTTTTGCCCATTTTGAAAATTCATTTATCCCTACCTCGTTGGGCTCAAGAGTCCTCCAGGCCATATCAAGCCTCTGCTTTCTCTCCTCCTTAGGGCCCACGCTGTCCTCCCAGAAGAAATTGGAAACATAATTCCCCCCGGGATATCTTACTACGGGAACGTTCAGCTCCCTTACCAGCTCAAGAACGTCCGTCCTGAACCCGTCCTCATCCGCACTTTCGTGCTCCGGCTGGTATATCCCGGTATATACCGCCCTTCCCAGATGCTCGATAAAGGAGCCGTAGATACGGTCGTCTATCTTTGAGATACGGAAATCCCTGTCAACTGTCAGCTTCGTTTTCTGTGCCATGTAAATCCTCCCATTTAAAACCTAAAACCCACAGTCCGCAGATCACGTACCGCTACGAATATACAGACCGTTTATTTCCGGAACGCTTACGAAATCGGACGGGATATCATAGATAGATATATCCTCGTAGCTTTGTTCATGCCCGGAAAAGTATATATAATCCGTATTCTGGCCTTCTATCGTCTCCCTTAATACCCCGGGACGTTCAGACAGCTCATAATCCCCGCTGCTGAAGGAGGTCACGATGTTCGGAATAAATTCATAATCCATACTTCTTTCATACATGGGATCGTCAGCCTTATAAACGACGACCATATTTCCCTTCGGATAGCCCGCCTCATGAAAGGCAGCAAGCTCCCTTGCCACCTCCTGCCTGGTGGCGTATTCCTCCGCGCGAAGGGACAGATACCTGTCCGGAATCAGCACATCAGGTAGAAACTGCCAGGGCAGGGTAAGGGCTAAGAGCACCGGCACCCCGAATATCACAAATTTATCGGCCTTCCTGTCCAAGGCGGGAAGGGTAAGCATGAATAAAAGCACATAGCCCGTCATCAGCGAATAGGTCCCGAAATACCTGTCAAGGCTCGACAGGCTCTCCGCCTCCCACGGGTCAAAAATGAAAATATAGGTGTAGCTTAAGATAAGGATATATCCTAAGAGTCCCAGTCCGCAGACAAATATGCCCGTCATGATTCGTCTGGTAAGAACCTTCTTCATGTAAAACCATACCGCAGTAAGCAGCGCGATCACTGTGATCCCCGCAAGGCTCAGACCGAAGCGGCTTAGATTTGTCGGCATTGAAAAAATGCTTTTCAGTATCCCCGAAAGTGTCTGCCCTCCGTATTCCGGTATGGCAAGGCTTCCTTCTTTGATATTTGAAAACAACCGGTTGCTCAGGTAGGTAGTGTTTCCGTTCCTTTCACAGAATATCCTCCAGCTTAAAAATGCGCCCGCATTCAGTATGACACAGCTTCCGAAAAGCGCAAGCTCCCTCCGGTCGCGCGCCTTTTCCGATACCAGAAGGTCACAGAGCCACAGCGCAAGGCAGACACCGGTAAAATAAAACGCGATGGACTTTATGAGCGTAAGGCACAATAAGGAAACGATGATCTCATAATACCCGAAGAGATCGTCCTTTCTCCTGACCGTTATCTTTAAGGCCGCATAGGCAAAGAGCAGCCCCATGACCGTATCCATGGAAAGGCTTTCCAGGATCTCGAACAGAAAGAGGAACGGAAGGATCAGGGCCGAGAGCCCCGTAATGACCCGCCTGATACCCCCGGTATCATTCATTCTCTTAAACAGCGGAAGAATGAGTACATATATCAGTACTATCTTGTACTGAAACATCATAGGCTCGGAAAAGGTGCTTCCCTGAAACCCCCAGTAGAAAAAAAGCTGGAGCAGGGGCAGATAGCTTTTGTAATGAGTGGCAAGCTCCGAGCCCACAGGCATAGTGCCATAGTAGTAGCAATCCTTCGGAAAGGTGGCATTATAGTGAAAATCATCCCACACATTCACAAAGTGAGTGCTGAAGCATATACACATCACAACACAGACTGTCAGAAAAAAAACAAACCCGGGATGCCCTGCCGCCTTAAGGCAGGCCCTCCCGAAAAACCCCCTGATCTCCGCCGCGCTGTGTCTGCCGGACTGCATAAAGGGCCTTACCCTGATAATAAGTACGACTGAAAAAGCAACGGCTATCAGCAAAAAAAAGAACAGAGAAGCCGTAAAGGCATGATGTGATTTCTTCAGAATGCCAAGAGCATAAAGGCCCAGCATAAATGACATTATATAAGGCGGGAATACCTCCTCCGGATCCTTTGAAAGGATATAGGACAGCATTAATCCTGTTATCAGCAGTAATAGTAAGCCGTTCATGATAATTATGCTTTGTCGGCAGGCTCCGCTCAGTTTGCCCGGCGGGCCGCTTCCTTCTCCTTATAGCCCTTAAGCGCCTTCGCAAGCTGATCCGGGCAGGAGGTCCCGCGTCCGGCGCAGTCTATCCCCTCAAGCCTGGAAATTGCGTCATTTATGTCCATGCCCTCCACAAGCCTTGCAACGCCCTGGGTGTTTCCGCTGCAGCCGCCCGCAAACCTGACGTTTTTTATGATATTTCCCTCTACCTCAAAATCAATGGCCCTTGAACAGGTCCCTTTCGTTATATACCTTTCCATGATCCTCCTCAATTATACCTTCCTTACCCGAAGCACCTTTTTACGATCTCTATGACCCCATCCTGCTCTTCCTCAGTCATCTTTATGTCGGAGGGCAGACACAGCCCTCTTTCAAAGATATCGGAGGAAACATCCCGGGCCTTCCCCATGTCGATATAGGCGTTGCTCCTTCCTCTTCCGTTTCCGTCCGCCATGATAAAGCTGTTCATCCTGTATATGGGCTGGGCATGCATGGGCTTCCATATGGGACGTCCCTCGGCATTGAACTCAGCCATAGCCTCCAGTATCTCCGTCGGGCAGGTTTTCCCCGGTTCGCTTATGTAAAGAGCACTCCTTTCTCCCCTTACCGTACTGCACATGGCCTCCTTATCAATAAGCAGACAGCTGAGCCAGAAGTTAGGCTCCGAGACCTCTGCGTCATAAGGGTTCATGGAAACGGGAAGTTCCTTAAAGCCCTCCCTGTAGCGCTCATATATCTCCTTTTTCCTTGCGATATGCTCCTTAAGATGTGGGAGCTGGCCCCTGATTATTCCCGCGACGACGTTTGATATCCTGTAATTATAGCCAATCTCCTCATGCTCATACCAGGGAGCGGCCTCCCTTGACTGTGTGGACCACTTCCTGACCCTTTCGGCATCCTCTTTGGAATCGGTAAGGAACATTCCTCCTCCCGAGCCTGTGATTATCTTGTTCCCGTTAAAGGATACGGCATTGTAATCACCGAAGCTCCCGGTCTGCCTTCCCTTGTAAAGAGCCCCCATGGATTCGGCGGCATCCTCTATGAAGAGGGCCCCGTGCCTCCTGCAGATCTCCTTAAGCTCGTCAAGCCTTCCCGGAGTTCCGTACAGATGCGCCATTATAACGAGCCTTACCTCCGGATACAGTGAAAAAGCCGCCTCCAAAGCCTGCGGGTCCATGTTCCAGGTATCCCTCTCCGTGTCTATGAACACGGCCTCTCCGTCCTCGTATGCAACGGGATTTACGCTGGCATCAAAGGTAATATCCGAGCAGAACACCCTTTTCCCCTTAAGCGTTCCCTCATTGGGCTTCGGCATCCCGTAAAGCCTTTCTCCGGCAAGCTTTGTCGCCATATGAAGGGCCGCGGTCCCGTTGGTGAGACCGACCGCGTATTTACAGCCGATAAGCTTAGCCGTCATTTCCTCGATCTCATCTATGTTATGACCTGCCGTTGTTACCCAGTTCGTTCTGAAGGCATCCTCTATAAACTCCCTCTCCTCCCCGTGCATGGTGGGTGTGGCGAGGAAGACCTTTTTCTCAAAGCGCTTTATCCCGGAAAAATCCTTTGTACTGTGCATGGTATGCTTCTCCTTTTGCAGTAGACAGCTCCGCATTCATTAATGAAAGCAGCTGTCCTATAATTGTACGCTTACCCTGCGGGCCCTGTCAAGCATACTGAACCCGTATCGGGGGTTATGAGGGTATTAAGCGATTGCCCTGACCTGTATCAGGAAGGCTCTCAGGGTCCTTATAAGCAGCTCTTTCTCAACCGGCAATGAAAGATGCCCGTTTACCCCAGCCTCAAATGCCTTTTCCCTGTCGTCCTCCAGGATATCCGCGGTAAGGAGCACCACGGGAATGGTTGAAAGCCCGGCATCGGACATTCCCCTTATCCTCTGCGCAAGCTCATAGCCGTCAAAATCCCCCAGGGCGGTATCAGTAAAAATGATATCGTATGGAGCCGCAGAGGAGGCGATCACCATTTCGATCGCTTTTTCACCGTTTTCGGCTCTGAAGACTGTCGCTCCGAGGCTTCCTATAAGCTTCTCCGTTTCAGATATCCCCCTCTCGTCAGCCCCTGCCAGAAGGACCGACACACCCTCAAAGGAAGACTCTGTCTCCCTGCGCTTTTTAATCTGAGCCTCCGCCCTTGGATCGGTCTCCTCGTTCTGAAGCCTCAGGGTAAGCGTCATCACAAATTCCGCACCCCGTTTTGAGGCTTCGGCGGACAGGTCGCCGCCCATGGCAGCCGTAAGTCCCTTAGCCACCGAAAGTCCCAGCCCCGCGCCGGCCCTTGTTCTGCGGACCTTTTCCGTGTCAGGCTGCTTTCCCTTCACAAAGGCCTCAAACATTTTTCCGGCTATCTCCGGCTCTATTCCGGGGCCGCTGTCCTTAACCCTGAATTCATAAAGGCCGTAGCCCCTTCTTGTGCTTTCAAGCTGGTTCAGGGTCATCCTTACCTCTCCGCGCTCAGGCGTAAAGCGTATCGCATTATCGGCAAGATTGATGAGAACCTGGATAAGCCTCAGCCTGTCGCAGAGGACCCTGCTGTCCTTCATCTCTCCGCTCCTTATCAGAAGCCTTATATTCTTCCTCTCGGCCTCATCGGATACCACGGCATCGACCGAATCCAGTATGGAATACAGATCCTCGGGCTTATTGTCTATCCTCACGCTTCCGCTCTCTATCCTTGCCGCCTCCAATATATTGCTGAGAAGGGCCTTAAGGCTGCGGCATCCGCGCACCGCCCTCTCAAGATAGTCGGCAGACACGTCCGGATCCTCGAAATTGCTGACAGCAAGCTCCGCATTCTCCGTTATGGAATTTACAGGCCCTGCGAGCTCTTCCGAAAGACGGCTTAAAAACCTTGTCTTTGCCGCATTTGAGGAGATCGCCTGCTTCTTTTCCTTAAGCATAAGGGCCCTTTCCGATTCGACCGTGAGATTTTCACGATCCACCGCCTGAAGGTTATGATAAAGCCTCTCCGTCAGCCTTTCATTGTACCCGGCCCTTTTCCGTTCATCGAAATGGAGGTACCCCGTAAAGGCCGCAAAGCCGGCCGCAAAAAGCACAAGCACCGCTATCCAGGGGAAGGCTGCAAAAACGCCGGTAAGGCCCATGCTCTCATAACGATACCTTATCCATTTCCTTCCAAGCTCTTCAAGCCTGCCCTCCTTGTAAAGGGTCTTAAGGGCTATGTTCAGCCGGTTCCTGAGGTCAACGTTTTTTGTGCCAAGTGCCGCGTACAGCCATTTGCGGGAGATCTCACACCCCGGATACACGCCCTTTATACCATATTCGTCAAGAACGTACATCCCCGTTTCCACGGGACAGATACCGTAATCAAACCTTCCCTGGGCTATCCCCTCAAGGATTTCCTTACAGGAGCCGACCACCGAAAGCTCCTGCTCAAGCGACAGCCCGGGAAAGCCCCGCATAGCTGCCACGCTGCTGTTATAGAGATCTCCTTCGTCTGCGCCCTTACTCCTTCCGTATATCACATAGGTAAGGCTCCCGGTGGGAACGGTAAGGATGATGCCCTTTTCCTCCTCCGTACCATCGGCCTCATATCCAAGCAGCACATCCACCTGCCCCCCGTTCAGGGCATGAAGCGCCGTTTCGGGATCGGAAAGCTCAAGAGAAGCATTCTGCGAAAGCTTGTCCGAAAGCTCGTTTAAGAGCTCCGCATCATAGCCCTGAAGGCTGCCGTCTCTTCCCGTATAGGAAAAGGGCCTGCGGTCGTTTGCGGCTGCCGCCGTAAAGCCCCGGTCATAGGTGCCGTTTCCCGTTTGCTCCGATACCCCGGGATTGCCTGTATACACGCTGTTTACAAACAAAAAAAGAAGCACAAGCCCCACAGAGGCAGCAAGTATGACTGCCGCCCCCGAAAGGACTGTATGCTTTCTTCTTTCAAATATGCTTTTTCTGCCCCTGACCATTATTACAGATCTTCCATTACAAACTCATCAGTGACGACTTCTTCGCTCTCCTCCGCTTCCGGCTCGGGAGCCTGTACGAATTCGGACAGATACGCCTCGGGAGGAAGGCCCGCCATCATGGCCGG
Source organism: Lachnospiraceae bacterium UBA3814 (assembly GCA_002368575.1). Taxonomy (GTDB): domain Bacteria; phylum Bacillota; class Clostridia; order Lachnospirales; family Lachnospiraceae; genus UBA2868. The sequence goes on from DFEA01000106.1 coordinate 13,238, forward strand.
GATATTTAAGATGATGCCGTCCATGGAATAGGGAAGGCTTAAGGAAACCGCGTGTGCGGTAGGCTCATCGCCCTTCTCCTTCGTCATCTCAACCACCATGGAAAAGCTCTGCCCCATGGTATCGGCCATTCCGCGCTCATCCTCATAAAGCTTTGCCGCCTTCTCGCCGTTTACCTTCACCTCTATCTTGTATACAGCAGGATAGGTCTCTCCGGAAAAATCCACAGCCTTATTGTCAAAGTATACCGTATGTCCTCTTCCGGTAATAAAGCAGATAACTGCTATCACAAGCAATAAGAGAACCAGGCACATCCTTATGATTATAGTTTTCTTCCCTGAACTCATGCTGCTTCCTCCCCGGTACCCTGTTCGAGCTTAAGCTGCTCTCCGACCCTGCTCCTTGCCCTTCTCTTCTTGGTCTCGTACATGACAAGAGCAATGGTGATAACGGCGTAGGAAACAAATACACGGAAATACTCGCCTATCATGGAATCGCCCGTTATCCTGGCCCCTGCGGCCGGCGCCACTATGAACATCATGTGAAAGAGCGTAACTCCAAGAAAGACGTTTCCTATGGAAGCCCTGTCAACGCTCGCCCCTCCGACAAGGAGAGCCGCGATACAGAACATCCCAATCTGGGAATGTGAGCTGTAGGTCGCTATATTGCCCATGTTCTGAAGATAGATGACCATACCGATATCCGCAAGGATCGTTGAGATCACTATTGATATGATACGGGTCCTTTCAACATTTATGCCCGAATCCTTTGCCACCTCCATATCCTGTCCTACCGCTCTCATATCCTGTCCCAGCTTGGTCTTCCTGAACCAGATGATGAAAAAGCAGAGGATGGCAATGATAATGAAGGTCATCACCGGGATATCGGCTCCGAAAAGCTTTAAGGGGATGAGCTTGTCAAGCTTCTGTCTCATTCTTAAAAGGCTTACCGTGTTCCTTATCCCGTAGCCTCTGGGGAGCTTTATGTTGGAATGCTTTATCGGGATTATCGAGCCCATCATGTAAAGCACCACCAGCTGGTAAATACCGTTTATAAAGAAGCTCATTATATAGCTGGTTATCATCTCCCTGCCCCTGGCCATGTTAAGTATCCTTCCGCAGAAAAGACCAAGGCCGACGGCGATGGGGAGCGAAATGATCACCGCAAGGATCATCGCGGGGATCCCTACGATCTGCCAGTCACACACAAGGATCAGCCCTATCTCCCCCGCCATGGCACCGAGTGTCATGCCGAAGTTGAGCCCCATTCCGGCCATAACGGGGATGAGAAGGCTTAAGATAAGGAAGGTGTTCCTGCCTATCCTTGTTATTATCTCGTTGAACAGATAGCTCGGGGAAAAGCCTGCCAGCGGAATGCACACGGCACAGATGATGATGAACATTATCGGTACGGAGTTATTCCTGATAAGCTCAGCTGCGTTTACGGCGGTTTTCTGTTTATTCACACTCATTTTCCTCCCTCCGTCTTTCTGGTAAGAGCATACAGGATCATTCCCTGAGAAGCTATTATCCTTACTACCTCACTCATATCCATATGCACCATATTGTTCATGACCGTAGGTGTCATGGTGACTATTCCCTGAAACAGGAAGGTCCCTATTATGACATTTGCTATCGAAGCCTTGTTCACGCTGGCGCCGCCGATCAGTATGGCGGAAACGGCAGGCAGAGCCATATAGAAGGGAGCCATATACAGCTGGATGAAGCCGAATCCCTGCTCGTATACGAGGATCCCTATCGCGGCAAGCCAGGTTGACATAACTACGGAAAGCAGTCTCATCTTATCTACATTTATCCCCGATGCCTTTGCGAAAACGGGGTTGGAGCCTACCGCGGTCATGGCCGTTCCGGTCTTTGTATGAAGGAAGGCCCACATCCCGAAGGCAAACAGGGCAAAAAACAGCAGCGCCCCCGTAGGAATCTCAAAATTTCCGAGCCTGATATGAAGGATCCGGGCAAGAGCCTGATTATAATAGCCCTCCAGAGAGATCGTTGTCCTTAAGCCCTTTCCGGCAAGCCCCCAGACCATGTTCGGCGAATCATAGGGAAGTAAGAGCCACATCATGCACATGAAGGAAACGGATGAGAAGCCTACATAGGTGGCTATCATCATCTCCCCTCCCTTGATCCTGTTAAGAAGCCAGCCATACACCGACCCGAGCACAAGAGCAAAGGGTGTTGCGATAAGCATCGCCATCACAAAGGAAAAACCGCCCGTAAAGCCAAGCTCTATCGAAAGCGTAGCCCCTAAAAGTCCTGAGATGATCCCCAGGGGAAGCCCGAAATTAAGGCCACAGCCCGAATGCACCATCGGGACCATTGCAAGCACCATTATGGCGTTCCAGCTGAACCTGTTTATGGTATTCGTCAGCTGGGTAGGAAGATCCGCCCCTACTATGGGCGCAAGTATGTAAAGTAGGAGAAGGAAGCCGGCTATTATGAGCCTCGGGAGCCCGAAGCTTTTGACAAGACCGTCTATCCTTTCCTTAATGCTCTTGTTTTCTGTCACATTCTCGTTCATTGTCACCACCTACCTCACCAGACTTACCATCAGCGTTCCGAAGACCTCCGAAGATGCGTCGGCAGAAATGATCTCAGCTACCTTTCCTCCCGATACTATTGCGATACGGTCACAGGTCGCCCTCAGCTCCTCAAGCTCCGAGGAGATCATCACCACAGTAGTGCCGCTTTCCCTGTTAAAGCGCTTGAGCGCCTCCAGAACAAGAGCCTTCGCTCCCACGTCTATGCCTCTTGTGGGCTCCGACACGAACAAAAGCCTTGGTTCAAGGGCAAAGGCCTTCGCAAGACATACCTTCTGCTGGTTTCCGCCCGAAAGCTCCTTTGCCTTCTGTCTGGTGCCCGTACACCTTATGGCAAGCTCCTTTATGTACTTCTGCGTTACCTCCTCGATCGCCTTTTCATCTCTCCATTTGATAAGACCTCCGAGATACGGCTTTAAGAACCTGTCCTTTATCTGCATCGCCGGAAAGGCGATGTTCCAGCCAAGGGATTCGTCCAGCAAAAGCCCCACTCCTCTTCTGTCCTCGGACACAAAGGCCAAAGATGCGTCAAGGCACTTTCTCGGAGCATTCAGGGGAATCTCCTGTCCGTCGAAGATAACGGTCCCGCCGGCCTCATAGAGACCCATGATCCCGTTGGGGATACCTAGCTTCCCCTGTCCCGCAAGGCCTCCGATGCCAAGGATCTCTCCCTCCTTCACATCAAAGCTTACATCCCTTACGGTCTCTCCAGGCATATCTACCCACAGTCTTTTGACCGAAAGGATAGTCTTTCCTTCCCCGGGATCGAGCTCCTTAACACTTCGTCCTTCAACCTTGTCCACGTTTCTTCCGACCATGGCCCGTGTTATGTCAGCCTCACTCGTTTCCGCGGCCTTAACGTCCTCTATGAGATACCCGTCACGCATGACCACGACCCTGTCGCAGACATTCAGTATCTCCTGGAGCCTGTGGGTGATGAAAATAACGGCTATCCCCCGCTCCGCCATGCCCCGGATGGAGTTAAGAAGGATCTCGGCCTCCTTTTCCGTAAGCACCGCGGTAGGCTCGTCAAGGATGAGCAGCTTCATGTTTTCCTTGCTCAGCTCCCTTGCGATCTCCGTAAACTGCTTATGTCCCACCGGCATGTCCTTTATGAGCATATCGGCATCGATATGTATCCCCAGCCTTCCGATGGCCTCCTCAGCCCTGACATGCATCTCGCTCCTGTCAAGGGTGCAGAGCCTTTCTCCGAAAACCTCCGCGATGACATTTTTCCTCTTGGGCTCTCTGTTAAGGAAGATGTTTTCTGTCGAGGAAAAGCCCGGAATAAGGGAAAACTCCTGGTGGACCATTCCGATCCCCGCGTTTATGGCGTCAAAGGGCGTTTCAAAGGCAACCTTTTCACCATCCAGAATTATGTCTCCCCCATAGCCTCCGGTCTCCCTGATCACATCGGCTCCGAAGACTATCTTCATGAGCGTGGATTTCCCGGCGCCGTTTTCGCCCGCAAGTCCTATCACCTCTCCCTCGTTCACCGTGAGGTTTATATCCATAAGAACCTGATTGCCGAAGAAATCCTTTTTTATGTTTTTAAGCTCCAGCAGGGGAGCCTTGCCCTTCTCCATAGAATCGTCCTCTCTGATAACGCGTTTTGCTCCTGTTATCCACACAACAGGGAAAGGAGCAAGTAACAGCCCCTTTCCCTGTTATACATCCATCTTTATACTCAGGCGATATCCCTCATTACTTGATGGTAAAGTACTTCTCGGGAACCTCGATATCCGTTGAACCCATGAACTTGCCGGGATCACCCATGATGTAGGTATCCTGATATACTAAGAATACGTTATCAGATTTAACTCCGGTCTCTACGTTTGTGTAGTTGGAGCCGTTCCATGCAGCCTTGGGTGAAAATACCTCATAGGCCTTTGCGATGTCGTCGATGTCGTCAAGCTCGCTTACGCCGTCAATAACGTTCATCGCGTGCTGAGCAAGCCCGGCGGATACGGTGTAGCCATAGGAATAAGCCCATGTGCCGAAGCGACCCGCGCCGCCCTTTTCATTTACAGCCTCCTCGACCTTTGCAAGGATCTTCTCAAAGTCGCCGGCCTCAGCCGTAAGATCGATGCCAAGCGCTCCGGGATAGCCCATAAGAGGTGAAGGAAGGTCTGCCTCTATGAAATACCCGCCGTACTCTAAAAGCTGCTTGAGCAGAGGCTCGGTATGAGCATCGTTAGTACAGAAGTATGCGGAATTTGTGCCGTATTTCTCTACCCACTCGGGAACGTGCTCAAGGATGTAGGCCTGGGCTCCGGCAACACCGACGTCGGTAGTCGGATCGGGAGCGGTCTCCTGAACAAGGGTCATTCCGAACTCGTCACAGGCTGCCTGCATGATGGCAAGACGACGGCTCATCGTCTCATAGGCAAGGTGACGGGGGAAGGAAATATGAACGAAGGTATCGCATCCGAGCTCATGAGCTGTACGGATGATAAGATAGCCTCTTGCTACGAAATCGTTGTTGCAGACAAGATCCGCCGCGCTTCCGATCTCGGGAAGATCCTCATGGGACTCTCCCGCTATGCAGATAATGTCGGGGCGTCTTTCCTTGATCTGACGGAAAGCCTCTGTGGTTCCGGGAATTGCCTGGTTAACGATTATGGCCTTCATGTCCGGGTCATCCGAAAGGTTTACTATCGTCTGGATGGTAGTCTCAAGCTCCTCGGTAAAATTATCGGGATAGATGGCAAGCTTTACCCTGTCCTCACCGTACATTTCCTGAAAAGCCTCGGCTCCTCTTCTGTCATCCTCTGACTGGGACACGGAACCGGTCACGATACCGATATGATAATCGCCGCCTTCCGCAGTCTCCTCCGATGCCTCAGCCGAAGCTGTCTCCTCCGATGCCCCAGCATCCTCCGCCTGCGAAGCCTCCGCACTCTCCTGGGGAGCGACCGTCTCTATCTGAGCGGTGCCTGCGGGAGCAGCGCATCCTGCAAGGGATGCAGTCATTGCCAGGCCAACTATTAGTGCTGCAATTTTTCTTTTCATTTTCAGCCTCCCTGAATAAACATTTTATGCTATGATGCAGCCGGCAAAAAGCCATGTGGTCATAGACCCTGCATCATGATATCCGGAGCAATATCTGTTCTCCGAAAAAACTCGTAAAACATTTTACCAGAAAGTGCTATGGGCGTCAAGGTAATGTATTCTTTTTTCAGCTGTCCGCCCGTTCCAAAAGGGCGATGCATTCCACTGCCGCGCTTGCCGGAAACTGGTCTACAGCGCACATCCTTACCGGAAGGTAGGAATGAGCCGCAAATATCTCAAGATCCCTCGCAAGGCTGGTGGGCTTGCAGGATATGTACAATATGTTCCTTACCCCGTAATCCATGATCCTGTATATGGCCTTCGGATGTATCCCGTCACGGGGAGGGTCCAGGATTATAAGCTCAGGCTTTTCCGCTATGCCGTCAAGCACCTTCAGCACATCTCCGGCCACAAACTCACAGTTATGTAAACCATTCAGAGCCGCGTTCTCCCCGGCGGCCCTGACCGCCTCCTCAATAAGCTCTACCCCGATCACCTTCCCCGCCGCCCGGGATACAAGCTGAGTTATCGTCCCGGTCCCGCAGTAAAGATCATAGATCACGGAAGCCTCAGGGAAAGAGCAGGAGCTTATATACTCAAGCGCCGCAGAGTATACCACCTCCGCCGACAGAGTGTTTGTCTGAAAAAAGGAAAAGGGAGTTATCTTAAACCTCAGTCCCGAAAGCTCCTCAAAAAAATGATCCCGCCCGTAAAGGAGCCGTGTTTTCTCACTCTTTACGGCATCTGCCACCGAATCGTTGGTTATGTGCAGTATCCCCACGAGCCTTCCCTTAAGCTTAAGGGAGAGCAGCAGCCTGCACCACCCTTCCAGAGGTCTGTCACCGGGCTCCTGCGAGGTGGTCACAAGGCCCGCAAGTATCTCTCCGGTCCTTGCGCCCTTTCTGATCAGGAGATGTCTCAGGTAACCGGTATGCGACTGCCTGTGAAAGTAACCGATGCCCTCCTTCCTGAAGAACGAAAGAGTCTCCTTAAGGATGCTTCTGAAATCCTCATCCACTATCCTGCAGCCGTCCACGGTCACCACATCATAATAGCTTCCTTTTTTATGTAAACCAAGCTCAAGCTCTCCCCCCTTGCTCATATCCCCGAAGGAGAACTCCATTTTGTTCCTGTACTCAAGCGGAGCCGGGCTGGGCCTTATCCCCTCCCATATCTCATCAAACCATTTTCCCTTTTCCGCACCGGGTACCGCAGATACGTCCTCCCCTGCTCCTTCGGCTCTACAGCCGGACGAAAGCCTCACCTCATGCATAAGGCTCCTTATCTGCTCCTCCTTAAGCTTAAGCTGCTCCTCATAGGGCAGATTCAAAAAGGAGCAGCCCCCGCATACCCCGAAGTGCGGGCATACGGGCATTATCTCCCGAGGAGCCCTCTCAGTCACCTCAAGGACCACGCCCTCACAGCGCCCGCCTCTCTTTTTCGTGACCCTGAGCCTTATCCTCTGACCGGGGAGCACTCCCTTTACCGTACAGAGCTCTTCCTCTCCCTCATCGGACATAACCCTTACCACTCCCCTGTCCGGAAACCTTACGCATTGTACCGTTCCTGTATATTCCTGACCCTTTTTCATGGCCCCTCCTCATCCTTCACTCCCGGGACAGTTCACCCCGGTTACCAAATGTCATTAACTTAAGCTCACATCGCAGACTGCGACTCAGTGAAGGCTCCATTCTGTGCCGGGACGTTCAGACGCGCTTTGACTCTTCACTCTCCGGCGAAGGTCTCGGGCCTGAGCTTTAATACCTCCCGGTCATAGGTTAGTATCCCGTTTGCCTCATCCTCGATATCAGACAGCTGTGTATACACGATAGCGGAAAGCCCCCGCCTGATCTCCGGATCTATCACCTCCCGCATAAGCCTTCTGTACTTCATGTTGAGTTCCCTGCTGTTTTTGCAGAAATTATATCCGTATATACTGTCCGAAGCCATATGCCCCTTCGTCCTTAGCGGGAAGCCCCCATACTCGGAAAGCACCGTTGCCCTGCGAAAGCACCACTGCACATGCAGCTTCATGTAATAGTAGTGCTGGCTCCTGAGATCGCCGCAGCCCTGGTCAAACCAGCCGGAGGCTGAATCTATGAGCCTCGTGGGGTCTGTGTGCCTCAGCCTTTCGGTCAGCCTCACCGCGTCAAACTGCCCCCAGCCCTCATTAAAGATCACCCAGGTGGATATGCAGGGATGCACCGAAAGAAGCCCCGCCGTCTCAAGCATTTCACGCTCAAACTCCCGGCGCCCGGCTCTGCTTTTTCTTGAAAGCAGGCTGTAGCAGTTGTCAAATATCCTGTATCGGAACATATTGAAGGCGGTGGCCAGATAGGTCACGAACCAGAACCTGTAGGGCGAGCCTCCGTTTACCATATCCTGCCAGACCGTCATCCCTATCCTGTCGCAGTGATAATAGAACCGGTCAGCCTCGATCTTTAAATGCTTTCTGAGCATATTAAAGCCCAGCTCCTTCATTTTAAGGATATCATAAATGAGGGCAAGGTCTGCCGGGGGCGTATAAAGCCCCTCGGGATAATAGCCCTGGTCAAGCACCCCGTTCTGGAAAAAGGGAGAGTGATTCAGGCAGATCCTCGGATGCTCCTTAAGCTCCTTAAGCCTTTCAAGCACTCCTCCCTTATCCCCGAAATCCTCCGGCCGTTCAACGCTGAATTCTCTGAAGGCAAAATATCCGCATATCTCGTCCTCACATACCTTAAGCCTGAAATAATAAAGGTATGGCTCTTCCGGGCTCCACAGCCTCCTTTCAGGCACCCTGAAGCTTATATCGAAGGAGGTGCCGAGCACCCTTACGGACAGCTCCTCAGTTTCCTCATCCGTATCCTCAGCTTCCCCGTCCTGAGCCTTAAGTGACAGATAATCCCTGTCCTTAAAGGTATCCGCATATCTGGCCAGGTTCATTTTACAGGCCTCCGCCTCCGCGTCGGATATGGGATCGATAAAGGGTTTTCTGAGCTTTAGGCTCCAGTCCGGCACCCCGGTTCCGATGTCTTCAGACAGTGTGACCGCAATACCGACCCTCCCGGTAAGGATGTCCGCAGTCACCCGGTAATTACGGATATACAGCCCCGGAACGCACTCGGCCCATACGGTCTGCCATATCCCGCTCTGCGCCGTATAGAACATCCCTCCCCGTTTAAGGAGCTGCTTGCCTCTGCTGTGATATGAGGCCTCCGTCATATCCCTCACCAGCACGATAAGCTCAAACAGGCCGTCCTCCGGGTCGACCTGCTCCGTAATATCCACGGTAAAGGGAAGATAGCCTCCCGAATGTCTCCCAACCGGAATTCGGTTTACATAAATCAGGCACCTCTGATCCACCGCCCCGAAGTTTATGAGCAGCCTTTTCCCTGCCCTGTAGTCCTCAGGTATATTTACGATCCTCCTGTACCACAGATTCTCATCCGGCATGAGCTGTCTGCCAACTCCGGAAAGAAAGGCCTCCGGAGAATAAGGAACAATGATGCTGTCCTTAAAGTGAACCTCTGAAGGGTCCCTTACTTCTTTTCCCGTGAAGGCATACTGCCACTCTCCGTTCAGGTTTACATAACTATTTCTTTTCATCCAGGGCCTCGGATATTCGGGAAGCACCTCCTCCCTGTTAAAAACCCGGCCCCATCTGGTAAACAACTGTTTCATCACTTCACCTGCTTGACTCCTTTAACTGATTCATTATACACTTATACGGCGTCACACCGACAACAGGGTGCGGGAAGCCTTAAGGACTTTTACGCTCACACATAAAAACAGACAAAAGGAGATAATGTAATATGGATGAAAAGCCCAAGAGGCTTTATCTGCTTGACGCATACCGCGGCGTCGTGATCCTTTCAATGATAGCGTATCACTTCTGCTTTGACTGGTTCGTTATCTTTCACGGCAGCAGCGGATGGCCGGGGCTTAAGCCCGTATTTATATGGGAGCAGTCCATCTGCTGGTCCTTTAACCTGCTCTCCGGCTTTGTATGGAATTACGGGCGCAAAAACTGCGTAAAGCGCGGAGTTATCGTCAGCCTCTGCGGCTTTTTGGTGACCTTTGTGACCTTTCTCGTAATGCCGAACGCCCCTGTGATCTACGGAGTGCTTACCTTCCTGGGCTTTGCGATGATAATAATGCTCCCACTTTCACGGCTTTTGGACAGGGTCCCCGCTTCCCTGCTTGCACCCTGCTCCTTTGCCCTGTTTTTACTGACCTTTTCGGTCCCGAGAGGGGGTCTGGGGATCTATACCCGTATACTTATCCCGCTGCCCCCCGCTCTTTACCGCTTAAGGCTCCTTACGCCCCTCGGCTTTCCGCATCCGGGCTTTGTCTCAAGCGACTATTTCCCCGTGATCCCCTGGATCCTTCTGTATGTCACAGGCTATTCCCTGAACCGCCTGCTTTCCGGAAATACCGCATTTATATCCATAGCCTCCGTAAAAGTCCCGGTACTGACCGCTCTCGGGCGTCACAGCCTGCTCATATACATGCTCCACCAGCCTCTGTGCTACCTCATCTGTATGCTTTTACGGTAAACGCAATCGAGTGGGGAAGAAGCCCCACTCGATCATCACATTTCTATTATTCGGGTCCGTGTCAGGTTTTATTTCTCCTCATCCTCAAAGAAGTCGTCCTCAAAGCCGTCCTCCTCCTCGTCTTCTACCTCATCATCGAAATCATCCAGATAATCAGGGGTAAAATAGCAGTACAGCCCGTAAACCACGGCAGCAAATACGATAACGCAGACCACTATACCAATGATCAGTCCGACCTTACTCTTTTTCTGCTCGTTTTCCTCCTTCTTCCGAAGAAGCTCACCGGCCTTTACAGCGTTTATCACATCATTGGCCTTTGCGAGGCCTATCTCCTCCTGAGCCTTGATCGTCTTGATGATATCGTCTATCCTGTCAAGATTAAACTTATCCATATTAAACCTGTCCATACTCACCACCGTACCCTTTCCATTATTAATGGCAAACATCAAAGCATCTTCCGTTCAACATCTGTCTTTTTCAGTCTAGCATAAAAGCCGTGGTTTTTCTACATTTTTTTTAACTTTGCGAAGCCTGCCAGCATTTTCCTGACTCCGGCCGTGTCAAAATCCACCGTCACCTCGTAATCCCTTACTCCCTTTACAATGCTTTGGACCGTTCCCGTACCGAATTTGATATGACTCACCCTGTCGCCCTCGGCATAATCGATCTCCTCCGGTCCCTTCTTAAGGTCGCTTCCCCTGGGGATGAGCTTAAGGCTCCTTACACGCTGCCTGTCCTGCCCGTCAGCCGTCCCGTAAGGCTTTCCCATTAAGGCAGGCTTAACATTGTAATACGGCAGGGAAGGGCCTGATGACGGCAAAGCCCCCGCAGCCTGTCTGTTTATGCGGGCTCTGCCTGAGGCCTGCCCGGTACCATCCTGAAACAGCTTCTCCGGGATCTCCGCGATAAAACGCGAGGCAGCATGGTAATGCGTCTCTCCCCTTACCATTCTTGCCCTTGCGCAGGAAAGACTCAGCTCATCCTTTGCTCTTGTGATCCCCACATAGCAAAGCCTTCTTTCCTCCTCAAGCTCCATCTCGTCCTCTGATTGAAGGGCTCCGAAGCCCGGGAAAATACCCTCCTCCATTCCCGTTATGAAAACGCAGGGAAACTCAAGCCCCTTTGCGCTGTGCAGCGTCATTAAAAGCACTCTGTTATCGTTATCGTCGGTATTGTCTATGTCCGCAACAAGCGCCACCTCCTCAAGGAAGCGTGAAAGTACGCTCCTTGCAGAAGCTCCGGGGAGGTCTTCGGCCGTATCCGCCCCCTCATTTTCCTCATCAAAGGCAGCCGCCTTATTTATAAGCTCCTCGATATTTTCCGATCTGGTCTTCAGATCTATGTCATCTGCCGCGTCCATTCCTTCTATATAGCCGGTCTCATCCAGCACCCGGTCCAGAAGGTCTGCAACGCTTCCGTTTACAAGCTCCTCTCTCAGCCCCATTATAAGCTCTACAAAAGCCTTAAGCTTTAAGGCGGCCTTTCCGACGCCTGCCTTATCCGCCTCCTTTAACGCCTCAAAAAAGGTCAGTGAATTATCCAGCGCGTATTTTTCAAGCTTGTTTACGGTAACCGCGCCGATCCCTCTTCTGGGAACGTTTATTATCCTCTTGACCGCCACGTCGTCCCTTGCGTTGTCAATGGTCTTAAGATACGCCAGAAGATCCTTGATCTCACGCCTTGCGTAGAAATTTACCCCTCCCACGACCGTATAGGGAATGCCCGACATCACAAATTTCTCTTCAAGGATACGTGACTGCGCGTTAGTCCTGAAAAGCACGGCAAAGTCCCTGAAATCCGATCCTGCCAAGGATCGTTTCCTTTTGATGCTGTCAACCACATAATCAGCCTCGTCATAGGCATTGTCGCAGTACCGCAGCCTGATACCGCTGCCCCGTCCCCTGTCCGACCACAGGGATTTTTCCTTCCGCCCCCTGTTATTGCTGATAACGGCATTTGCCGCGTCAAGGATATTCTGTGTTGAGCGATAGTTCTGTTCAAGCCTTATGACGCAGGCATTTTCGTATACCCTTTCAAAATCCAGTATGTTCCTTATGTTGGCGCCCCGGAACTTATAGATCGACTGATCGTCGTCCCCCACCACACAGATATTTCCGTGCTTTCCTGCAAGCAGGCTCACCAGCTCAAACTGGGCCGTGTTAGTGTCCTGGTACTCATCCACCATTATGTACCTGAAACGGTCCCTGTAGGAATCAAGAACCTCCGGGCAGCTCCTGAAGAGCTGAACCGTTTTAACCAGAAGGTCGTCAAAATCAAGGGCGTTATTCTTTTTAAGGGTCTCCTGATACAGCCTGTAGGCCTTCACCGTGTCCCTCAGGGTGAAATCCTCTAAAGCTTCCCTTTCGGCCTCCTCCACGCTCACGAGCTCATCCTTATAATGGGAGACGGAAGCAAGGATAGCTCTTTCGGGAAGCTCCTTTGTGTTGATCTCAAGCCTTTTGGCTACCTCCTTCATGACCGTCTTCTGATCGTCTGCGTCATAAATGGAAAAGCTGTTGTCAAAGCCGAGTCTGTCGATATAACGCCTGAGTATCCGGACGCACATGGAATGAAAGGTCGACACCCAGATGCCTTCCGACCCGAAGCCCACCATATTATCTATACGGCTGCGCATTTCGGCGGCCGCCTTGTTGGTAAAGGTTATGGCCAGGATATTAAAGGGGTTAACTCCGCATTCCTTTATCAGATAGGCTGTCCTGCAGGTAAGTACCCTGGTCTTTCCGGATCCCGCCCCCGCCAGTATCAGTAACGGCCCGTTGACGGTCCTTACCGCCTCCGCCTGCTCTTTATTCAGACCTTCAAAAACATCCATGCTGCTCACTCCTTATCATGTTATACTCGTGAACGCAGTTAACTGCCTCTTCATATGTCTTTATAGCTGCGTTCACCCGTTCCCTCAGAGACCCGAAAATTTTCCTGTCGGCGGCCCCGCGATAGACAGGCAGGCTTTTCCTTCCTGCTCATTGCCGCAGAAATAAAGACCCCAGGAGAAGCTCTCCCGGGGTTCTCAGCCGCCTGTACATTTGCGCGAAAACGCTTTGCCAAGCGTTTCCCTATATCATATCAGTATACCGTAGGTATTCCTATGGACTGCATCACAAACTTTCCCGCATCCTGCGGACCGCTGTACCAGCTTAACGCGTTCTTTGCATAGGTCCTGATAAGCGGACCGTCAACGAACATCCTGGCAGCGTCAGCCACCGACTTTGCATAGTACTGATCCATCAGAGCCTTCTGATAATCCGCCGATGCCGCGGGGATCAGTGCCGCATACTGACTGTTCGACTTTGAAAGAGCCGTATAATTATCAAAGACCTCCTTCTTTATCCTGGTCACCTCAGCTACATTGGTGATCCTGGCCTGAAGGTAGGAAGCATAGTTGGCGGATTCGGAAATGATGTTGTTTATCCGCTGCTGCTCAAAAAGCTCTGCATGTGCTTCCCTGTCTGCCTTAGCCCTGTCAACATACCCGTCTATCTGCTTAAGTAAAGCCTTCTTCTGCTTATCAAGCTTCTCATACTGAACCTGGGCTGCCGCCCCCTGATTGATCTGGCCTACGAGATATGCCTTCTGTGCATCCAGATCATCCGCCTTAGCGCTCACCCCGAGCACACTTATCACAAGCGTAAGAGCCAAAGTGCCGAAAGCCTTAATTCCTCGCCTCATATTCTGTCCTCCAGTATCAGACACGAGCCGTATCCATCCGTACCCGAGCCCGTATCCGACCATCCAATATAGTTTACATATTCACATATTTATGTAAACACTTTCAAAAAGAAAGACCGATCGATCGATCGGCCCCCCTCATTTTTAAATTTGATATCTTACTCCCTTTAGAGCAAACCCGCTTTTATCCAAATACATTCTTACAATGCATGCCTGCGGATTTACTTGGAAGCCTCATAAGCTGCCTTAGCGGCATCCTTGTCAACCTCTGCACATGCAACAGCCTCTTTAGCGGCTTCAACGCCTGCCTCAAAAGAAGGATTTACCTTTGTAAGATCCTGAATGCTTCCGCAGAGCTGCTTCTTGATCCTTAAGTTCTCAACAGAGCCCTTGTAGATCTCGTTAAGGAAGCTGGTGTTGTAGTTCTTCTGATCGATCTCAACTCTCTTTAAATAACCTGCAAGCTGATCAGCCCATGCAGCCTGCTGCTTCTGCTCAAGTGCGAGCTGATTGTTGTAATCGGTCTCTGCTCTCTTTGCATATCCTGCAAGCGCATTTGCCAAAGCCTCCCTCTGCTTTGCGAAGGTAGCTTCCTGATTGGCCTTATCAGCCTTAGCTCTTGCAACCCATCCATCAATCTGAGCCTTGTATGCATTTGCGGCATCATCAAGTGCGTCAGCCTTAACCGGAACTACTACTACCATTGCTGCAGCAGCAAAAGCAGCTAAAAACTTAACTAACCCTTTCATTTCAAAACCCTCCTATTAAGAAAATGTAAATTAAACATGAGAATCAAGTAGAATATACCTTGACCCTTTACGCTAGCTATTGTACCCCAAACATCTTATTATTTCAAGCATAAAATTCACATTTAGATGTTCGTGTTTATTGTATTTTAATAAATAATTAATAATTAAAATTATTCTACTGATCATCCTCCCCGTCCAGCCTGCTGAAAACCAGATCATACCCGTCACAGCCGTAGTTCAGGGCCCGGTTCACCCTGCTTATGGTGGCGGTGGAAGCCCCTGTTGCCTCGGCTATCTCCAGATAGGTCTTCTTCTTCCTGAGCATATATGCGACAAGCGCTCTCTGGGAAATGGAAAGCAGCTCGTTGACAGTACACAGATCCTCAAAAAAGGCAAAGCATTCTTCCTTGTTTTCAAGCTTCAAAACGGAATCGAACAGAAATTCCACTGATTCTGTCCTGATCTTCTGGTTCAATTCATGTTACCTCCAGATAACCATATTCTTTTTTCACCATGAACGGAGCATACCGGTCTACTATACTTATCAGACAGGAGGAAGCCCTATTTTCGTAAACACTCTGTTAAGAGAATCCCCATCCAGTATCAGAAACAGGTGACTTGACAGCTCGGTCCTCTCCACCTTGAATTCCTCGTCAAGCACTACCACCTTTTCCCCGTTCTGCGAAAAGGCATCCACCGGCATCTTAAGAAGCTCGCTGACCGTGCAGGTATATGCCTCCGGAGGCTGTATGTCAACGACCATTCCCGTGAGCGTTGCAAGAGAATTGGCGCACGCGCCGGAGGTAATATTCCCCATTTCGCAGAGAACCGACCTGTCCATATCATCCAGCTCGCCTATGGAGTTAAATTCCTTGGGGTAGTATACGTTGATGAGCCTTGAAGCAAATTCCCTGCTGACTATGTTGATGAGCATACCGTTAAGATCCTCTTTGATCCCGACCTTGATCCCCAGGACCTGCCCCTTATCGACCGATATCATCTTATTCACCATGGCAGGATCAAGCATCCGGATATTAGGTACGGTCATATCCACTAAGGTGTTCATAAACCCGGCGAGAGCCGTACACGCGTTGCCTGCCCCGATATTCCCTATTTCCTTCAGCGCCGAAATATGCATTTCTGTTAATGCGTTACTTTCCATCTGATACCAGTTCCTATCTGTTTTACTGAGCCCTGTGCCTTCGGACCTGCATTTATCCGCCTGCGGACCGGGCGCTCTTTATCCCATAAAATAGATTATACCGAAAAACAAACAAAATGCCTAGTCTAAAATTGTCACTTTATTCCGCGGCGGCTCACCTGCCCGATATAGTCCTTAAGCCTGTGGGATACGGCAAAGTCGTCCTCCGCCTCCGTTTTCCCGTCTTCCCGCTCCTCCTCCGCAAGCTCCTCATCTATTATGGTCCTTAGAATCTCATCGTTTGAAACGATATTGTTGTTGCCCTGGACATATATCCGGTCCCCGGCCATTATAAGGCCCTCTATATTAGCGTCAGCCTCAGTGATCACGTTGCCCGAGGTCACTATTGCCCCCCTGAAGTCCCCCGATATCACCACATCATAATTTGACAGTATTTTTCTGTAGGTTCCCTCATAGCTCTGGTCATTATCCGAATCATAGTGGTCTGAAAGAAGCGAAAGACCGCTCATTGCGCTGTCCACCGAGGACAGCAGCGATTCGTAATCACTGCCTTCGGGCTCAAGGACAAGCTCTCCGTCTATGGTAACGTCCTTTATGGCATCGAAGCCGTCAAGCCTGTTCAGGGCTCTCGCGTATACCCTCACAGGCCTCTCCTCAAGTCCCAGCATCACAAAGGATCTCTTAACGTTTATGTCCCCCTCTGATATGATCGACTCCGCCTCCACTCCCAGCTGTGCGGAAGCGATGTTTATCCCCCCGTAAACGCCCTTCTCACCGTATCTTGCCTCTGCCTGCCTGAATTCCGATATATCGTGGGTGCCCGCGTAGATATTTCCCACCACCGAGGAGGTCCTTCCGGTAAAATATATCCCCTTGCCCGCAAGCATGGAATATTCAAACAGAAAATCGTTCCCGCTGAAAAAAACAGCCCGGGGAATATGTATGCCTATATCAAAGCTCTGTTCGGCGAGCACGTCAAAACCCCTGTAATACAGCAGGCTCACGTTTTCTATCCGTGAGTCCGTTATGTAACCGTTCTCATCGGAGACGACCGAAAGGGTCACCGTATCAGGGTCCTTAAGCCTTATGAGGTTGCGGCCCCTGACCCCTATTACGACCGTGCCCGCAGTCCTGGCATTCAGCCCGTTTATTGCCGAAGTAACGTTTTTTCCCGGTTCCTCAAGGCTTGTCCTGATGTAAGCCTCAAGAGCCTTAAGATATTTTTCCCCCGCTTCCTCATCGGTCTCCGGGGCATATCCGGATATACTCTCCGCTATGTTCTCAAATATCCTCTGCGCTTCCTCCCTTACGGCCTCGTTTATCTCCTTCTCTATCTCCGAACAGGCAAGCTTAAGCTCCTCTGCCGCCCTCAGCTCAAGCCTTTTTTCTATCATGAGCTTTGCCGTGGCCACTCCCCTTTCAAGAGCCAGTAAAAGAAAGGCCGCACAGAAGAAAAGCACCACCGCGGTAAAGACCGTTGCAAGGAAGCGTGCCCTTCTCATATGCTGCTGACCTCGTCAAAAAGGGTCATGATGGGCGCGGTAAGGGAGGTGATCATAAGCAGCAGCAGTACCGCAACAAACAGGATGAACAGAGGCTGCCACACCCTCAGCCTTTTTTCCGCAAGCCTTTCCGCCTCCTCAAGGTAAAACACCGCGTTCTCCTTAAGATACCCGTTCACATCTCCAAGCTCCTCTCCGAGCGCAAGCATTTCCGTAAAGGATGAAGGAAAAACACCGTTCTCCCGAAGCACCGATGAAAGCCTTGCTCCTCCCTGCATATTCTCCGCGGCCTTGTAGAGAAGCTCCGAATAATAAACATCCCGGGCATAGTATTCGGCCAGGGTGCCAAGCACCTCGTCCTCCGGTATGTTCTCATTCCTTAAAAGGCTTAAAAGCCTTGCGCTCCCTGAATAGAGGACGTACCTTTTTATCCTGCCGAAAAGCTCGGACCCCATTATCACCGCCGATTCCCACCTTCTGAACAGCTGGCTGTTTTTTACGATATTTACCGCTATGACAACAGCTGCCAGGATAAGGATGAATATTTCCCGGTAATCCAAAAGCACCTGTGAAAGAGAACGGATGAAGGAGGTTATCGCGGGCATACGGATGTTGACATCATTGAACATGGCTATGAAATGCGGATATATGAACATGATGATAAGGATAAACATAAACGCCGCGATACACAGGGCAAAAAGAGGCTCATACACCGCTCCGCTCTTAAGCTGCTCTCTTCTTGCCTCCTCCCTGTAAAACGCCTCGTAGCCCTCAAGGCATTCCTTAAGGCGGCTGTTCTCCTCAGCCTCCTTCACGCACCTTAAAAAGCAGGGATCAAACGCCCCGCTTATGTATGCGCCCTCGGAAAAGGGCTCTCCTCTCTTCATTTCGGTTATGATCCTTGCGACCACCCTGCAAAGCTGCCTGCTGCCGCCCTGCTCCTCCATTATCTCAAGGGCATTCAGCTCGCTCAGATTCCCGTTTAAAAGCCTTGCCAGCCTCCTGCAGAACACGGCTGAAGAAAAAACATCCAGTCTAGCCATCAAAAGCCTCTCCATCCTCTTCCGGTATGATATAGGCATCCTCCGAGGCCGGTACGCTCTTTATCATTCCTTCTTCTATCTTTGCCTTTCTGAGCGCGGGGACAAAGGCAGCGTAATCCACCATGGATATGTCGAGGTCCACCTCTGTGTCTATCCCCGGGACATAGCCGGTTGAGGAATACTGCCAGATCGTATGATCGAACAGAAAATCGTTCTCCTCATAGTACAATGCAGCCCAGAGGTCATAGTCCGAAAGCCGCTCAAACTCCATGTTCCTCCTGACCCAGTTTTCGGAGGCGTAAAACATGGGATAGTAGCCTTCCTCGCTTATCCTTTCACAGAAGGCTATTATCATATCGGTCCTCAGCTCGTCCGAGATCTCGACGGTATTTGTCCTTGCTGTTTCCTCGCTTACATACTCGGTATCAAAAACCACCGGATAGGATATCGTATAATCCTTTATCAGGTTTATAACAAAGTCCGCCTCGGCCCTGGCCTCCTCCACCGTGATCGCCTGGGTAAAGAAATAAACCCCCATGGGGATATCGTATTCGTTGCACTTTGCGGCATACTCCCTGAACCTTTCATCCATTACAAGACCGCCCTCCGAATACCCCCTGTAGCCGCAGCGCAGAATGACAAATTCCACCGGGGACTCCTTTAAGGCCTCCCAGTCAACGTTTTTCTGGTGATAGCTTAGGTCTATGCCAAGGTGCGAGATCTTATTCCCCTCCTCGTCATAGTAGGCCATAAAGCCGTCCTCAAGGACAAAGCCGTCGATATTCCAGGAATTACCGGGGATCTTCCCGAAGATCCTCTTCCTTTCGGGCACATATACCGTGGTGCTCTCCTTTATGTGCTCCTTTTCGTTTTCAAGGCTTTTGATCTTTTCCTCATACCCGGCGATAAGGGAATCCCTTCTCCTTGTATCCGCTATGTGGACTATGAGCATCCCCGTTACGAGCCCCAACAGGAAAAGAGTGGCAAGGAGAGCCGCAAACAGTGTATTCGCTTTTTTTCTTTTTCTTTCATTGCTGACCATATTGCCGCGTACCTTTTCCCTCCGAAGCACAGCCCGCCTCACTGCCGACTGTATATATACACTCAATTTTAATCATTTTTATTTTATTTTCAATGCCCCATACCACTTTACATTTGACTTTCGTTGTGCTATCATAGTCCAAGTGTGTTATATCATATTATTTTCGGAGGTTTCGTATTATGAAGGGCAAAGTTAAGTGGTTTAACAATCAGAAAGGATATGGTTTCATTTCTGATGAAGAGAGTGGGCAGGATGTTTTCGTACATTATTCAGGGCTTAATATGGACGGCTTTAAGTCTCTCGATGAGGGTCAGGAGGTCGAGTACGATATAGTACAGGGTGAGAAGGGTCCTCAGGCTACAAATGTTACAAAGTTGTGATCATCACCACAATTAAGTATAGATTTTGCGACGCGAATAACTTGTAAATCAGATTGCCTCTAAAGAGATGCACTTAAAAGTACATCTCTTTTTTCATGCCCTGCTCACCTGCCCTCTCCGAACTGGGAGGTCATCTGCTGGGACTGGTGCATAAGGCTTGCCGCCTGATTCTGCTTGACCGCCTGCTGAAGCAGCTGCTGCTGGATCTGAAGCTGAGTCTCATAAAACATCCTGTGTACCCTTGAAAAGGTATTCACCACTGCCGGGTCGAACTGCGTCCCGGAGCCCTGAAGAATGATACTGCAGGCCTGTTCATGGGTGATGGCCTGCTTATAGGAGCGCTTGGCAGTAAGCGCGTCATAAACATCAGCCACCGCCAGTACCCTTGCAAGGAAGGGTATATTGTACCCTGACAGCCTGTCGGGATACCCGTTTCCGTCAAACCTTTCATGATGGTACCTTGCCATCTGGTACATATATATCACAAATTTATTGTCGGGAAGCAGATAGGAATACTTCTGAATGGCATCGGAGGCATAGACCGGATGGCTCTTCATGGCCATGAATTCCTCATCCGTGTATTTGCCCTCCTTCATAAGGACACTGTCCGGCACCCCCATCTTTCCCATATCATGAAGCTGGGCCGAAAGCACTATGATCTCGTAGTCTTCCTTCGGAACACCGTAATTCACTCCGCTCATGAGCATATCCTGAAGCAGTATGCCCATATAACGGGAAACGGAAACACAGTGCGTTCCCGTAAAGCCGTCCTTCTTTGACAGCAGATCCGTTATCATCCCGATAAGAAAATACTCAAGCCTTAAGGAATTCTGGGCATGGAAATTAACATTCTGCTGGAGCTGCGAAACATAATTGTTCAGCTGCTTCTTATTGGACAGCATCTCCATCTGGATGTCTATCCGCTTCTTAAGGATGGTAGCGTTTACCGGCTTGTATACAAACTCGGTGACCCCGAAGGCGTAGCCCTCAAGCTCCGTGGCCTCGTCTCTGCCGTCCTCGAGCATTATCACGCAGATATCCTTAAACTTCTCGTTTGATTTAAGGGCATTTACGAAGGCAAAGCCTCCTCCCCCCGGCAGACCGAGATCCACTACAGCTATCTCGGGGATCACCGTCGCCATGGACAGCCTTCCCAGAGCCTGTTTGCTGCTGTTCATGGTAAGCACAGTATAGCTTCTCTCGAGAGCCTTCTGCATGACTCTGAGCTCGATGTCACTTTGGTTGACCAACATTACCGTATTCATTGTATTACCTCTGAGAGCTCAAGCGTCCCTCCGAAAATCCTTAGAGCGCTCCCTACCGTAAAATCAAGGGTGCCGCCCTCCTTTTTCAAGCCTTCAATATCCTCCGGAGTGCTTATCCCTCCGGCATAGGTTATGGTATAGGGAAGCCCTGACAAAAGCCTTATAAGCCGCCTGTCAAGACCAGCTCTCTTCCCCTCCACGTCCACTCCGTGCACCAGAAATTCATCACAGAAATCCGACAGCCTTTCAAAAAGCTCCTCTCTCACCGTTTCCTCGGTGAATTTCTGCCAGCGGTCAGTAACCACGTAGTATTCGTCGTCCCTGAGACGGCAGCTTAAGTCGATCACTATCCTCTCCCTGCCGACCGCCTCTCTCAGCTTACAAAGCCTTTCTCCGCTAAGCCTTCCGTCCTCAAAAATATAAGAGGTCACTATCACATGGGAGGCTCCCTCATCAAGGAACCGGCAGGCGCTTTCCGCGGTGATCCCGCCGCCCGCCTGCATGCCTCCCCTGAAGGCATTAAGAGCCTTAAAAGCCTCTCTCTCCGAGGCTTCATATTCCTTCGTTCCCGCCCTGTTCAGGATCGCGATATGCCCGCCGTAAAGCCCATGGTCCTTATACAGCCGGGCGTAATACTCCGCTCCCCTGTCGGAAACATAATTCTCCGTGACAACCCCCTCAGACTCCTTTATCGAGCCTCCGACTATCTGCTTTACCGCTCCGTTATGTATGTCTATACAGGGTCTGAACCGCAAGCCCTTATTCCTCCCCGCTATCCCTTTTCCGATATGATTCCCTCTCTGTAGGCCTTAAGCAGCCTTTCAAGCTGGGAGATGGATTCCCTTATCTCATAGCCGGTATCGGTATCGGCCACCCTCAGCCTTAGGGAGGAGGTCTCTACGATAAAGGCATCCGAATAGATGTCAGTCTCGTTCAATATGGCGGACTCCCTTGATTCGAAGGGCTCATGCGCCGCAAGCCACAGCCCGTGTGAATTGAACACCAGCGTATAGCCCGCTATACCCGTCTTCTGCTGATAAGCCTTTGAGAAGCCGCCGTCGATGATCATAAGCTTCCCTCCGCACTTTATAGGGCTCTGCCCCTTCTTCTGCTCAACAGGGACGTGACCGTTTATAATGTGGGAAAAACGCTCATCCAGGCCGAATTCCTCAAGGATCCTTGTGATCACGCTTTCATCATTCAGAAGCTCGTAATATTTATTCTTCTTCTCCGTATGGGTTTCCTTGTCAGCGATGAAATACCTTTCAAAGGTAGTCATCCTCTCCTTGCCGAATACGGGTGAGTTAGGGCCTGCCCAGATATAATAGAGGATGTCCTGCCCCTTCCCCCGCTCCTCCTTATCCTTTGAATAAAAGCCCTTCCTCGCATAGCTTTCCAGTATGTCATAAAGGGACTTGCCCGAGTATTCCTGCCCGAAGATCTCCACTTTTCTGAAATTTCCCTCTTCGTCAAGAGGAACACAGCCATGATATAAAAGGTTTGAATTATATACCTTATAGAGGCTCCCCTTGGAATACAGAAAGCGGACGTGCTTTCTGAGCTTCTCACTGTTTAGGAAGGCATGGACGAGCCTGTCCATCACCTGCTCCTCCTCAGGGGTAAGCTTATACGGATCCTCCCTTGAGACAGTGGGCAGATCCATGTCGAGCATCGGATATTCCTTCCCGTAGATACTGACTGTTCCCTTATCAAAGTCTATCCTGTCGAGAAGCAGCCTGTCGTCCATCCCGAAGAAGGGATTCCTCTTTATGCACTGGCCCTCAAGCTTGAACTGGATCACGGCTATCGCCTTATGTATCCTTGTATCCAGCTCAAGATCCTTTGTATCGTAGTCATTATTGTAGGAGATCCTGAAAATGCTGCAGTCGGAATCCTTATAGGTATTAAGCGCAAAGGTCGCAAGGGGGACCAGGTTGATGCCGTAGCCCTCCTCAAGGGTATCAAGGTTTCCGTACCTTGCGGCGATACGCAGGACCGTAGCGATGCAGACCCTGCTTCCGGAGGCCGCGCCCATCCACACTATGTCGTGATTCCCCCACTGGATATCCACCGAATGATATTCCCTCAGGGTATCCATGACTATATGGGGCCCGGGTCCTCTGTCAAAGATATCACCTATGATATGAAGGTGATCGATGACCAGCCTTCTTATGAGGTCGCAGAGCGCGCAGATAAACTCCGGAGCCCTGTCTATCCTTATTATCGTGTGGATTATTTCATTATAATAAGCCTCCTTGTCCTCTACCTCCACCTTTTCGGTGATAAGCTCCTCTATCACATAGGCAAAGTCCTCAGGAAGCGCTTTTCTGACCTTCGATCTGGTATACTTGGAGGCCACCCGCTTTGTGATCTGAACCAGACGGTGCAGGGTGATCTTATACCAGTCCCTCAGATTCTCCTCGCTTTTTTCTATTATCTCAAGCTTTTCCCTGGGATAATATATGAGAGTCGCCAGACTCTTTTTATCCCGGATGCTTAAGGTGTTTCCGAACTCCTCATCTATCTTCCTTTTGATAGAGCCGGAGCCGTTATTAAGGACATGGATAAACTGCTCGTACTCCCCGTGAATATCCGTCATGAAATGCTCCGTCGGCTTGGGAAGATTCAATATCGACTGAAGGTTTATTATCTCCGTGGAAGCGGCAGCTATGGTCGGATACTGCCTTGCCAGGATCTTAAGATACGCAAGCTCCATGTCGTCCATGATCATGCTCCTCTCCGTCCCTTATCCGATCACGTCAGACATGGTGTAATAGCCCGCGGCCCTGTCCTTAAGATACATGGCGGCCTTTATGGCGCCCTTTGCGAATATCGCCCTGGAATAGGCTCTGTGGCTTATGGTTATGACCTCATCCTGCCCAGCAAAGATCACGTCATGATCCCCTACTATGGTCCCGCCTCTTACGGCGCTGATGCCTATTTCCTTATCGCTTCTCTTCTGCCGCACGCCGCTTCTGTCATAGACATAGGAAAGACCGTCTCCACAGGCCGAATTGATGCTGTCCGCAAGGCTTAAGGCGGTCCCGCTGGGAGCGTCCAGCTTCATCCTGTGGTGCTTTTCCACTATCTCGGCATCAAACCCCGATTCCAGCAGGACCCTGCTTATCTGGGAAAGCACCTTGTTTATCACATTTACTCCAAGGGACATGTTGGAGGACTTTAATACGGCGATCTCCTTTGAGGCCTCTGACAGCTTCTTTGTATCCTCATCGGAAAGCCCTGTAGTACATTCCACCAGGGGTATACTGTTTTTCACACAGTAATCGATCACCCCGCCCACGGCAGAAGCAATGCCGAAATCAATGACCACATCACCTTTTATATCACAATCCTTAATATCCTCAAAGACCGGAAAGTCCGAAAGCCTTCCCCCGGCAACATCAACGCCGGCAGCTATGCCCGCATCAGGATCATCCTTGACGAGATCGGTGATCATCCTGCCCATTCTTCCGTTGCAGCCGTGCAATATTATGTTAACCATTCTTCCTCCTGTCAAAGAACACCGTATGCCTTCATTTCCTTCTTAAGCAGCTCCGTATGCTCCGGCTCTATCTCGCATAAGGGCCGTCTCAATACGCCTGTGTCCCTCCCCTGAAGCTCGAGCGCCTTCTTGACCGGCATAGGATTCACCTCGCAGAAGAGCGCATTGCACAGAGGGATGGCTTTGAGCTGAAGCTCTCTGCTTTTTTGCACGTCTCCCTCAAGGAAGCTTGCGCAAATATCGTGAGTCTGCCCGGGCGCTATGTTTGAAAGAACAGAAATGACGCCCAACCCTCCCAAGGACATTATCGGCGTTATCTGATCATCGTTTCCGGAATAGAGATCTATCCTTCCGTCGGTAAGGCTCATAAGCTTTGCTATCTGCGATATGTTTCCGCTTGCTTCCTTTATTGCCACTATGGTATCAACATTTTCAAACAGGTAGGCCGCGGTCTCGGGCGCTATATTGAGCCCCGTCCTGCTCGGCACATTGTACATGATGATGGGAAGCGCAGAGCTTTCCGCCACTATCCTGTAATGCTCTATAAGGCTCTTCTGGGTTGCCTTGTTATAATAGGGCGTGACCACCAGCAGAGCGTCGGCGCCGCATCTTTCCGCTTCCTTTGAACGGAAGACCGCCTCATCCGTACAGTTGGAGCCTGCCCCCGCTATTACCGGGACCCTCTTGTTTACCACATCCACGCAGTGCTTTATCACTTCGGTATGCTCCTCATGAGTAAGGCAGGCGGACTCTCCCGTTGTTCCGCAAACAATGATGGAATCCGTCCCACCCGCTATCTGGTATTCTATCTGTTCGGTAAACCGTTCATAATCCACCGATCCGTCCTTTTTAAAAGGTGTGCATATCGCAACCCCCGCTCCTTTAAAGATAGCCATACACTGTCCCTCCTGCAGTATGCCTTAAAATCTGTAACTGTTCAGAACCCTCCGGGTTCTTCCAGTTACGGAAGCCCCGTACAGCCCCTGACCATGACATCATAACATCCCCAAAAGCCTGTGTCAAACCCCGTTCAGCCCTCCGAAGCCGCATCAATGGCAAGCTTTATGCATCCCATGATGCCCTGATCGTCGTGAAGGCTTGCGGGAACCACATAGTTCTCCATATCCTTAAGCTCAGGAGCCTTGATATAGCCGTTAAGCTTCTTCTCAAGCTTCTCTCTCACCAGCTCAAAAAGCTGCATCTGATGCATCACCCCGCCTCCGAGTATGATCCTCTTCGGGGACAGCACGCAGACGATGTTCATAAGTGCCTGTGCGATATATTCCGCTTCAAGCTCCCAGACCTCGTCCCTGTCGGAAAGCTCCACCGCCTTTTGACCCCATCTTTCCTCGATGGCAGGGCCTGAGGCCATTCCCTCAAAGCAGGTGTGATGGAAGGGGCAGCGGCCAGCGTAATTATCACCGCTCACTCTTTCCATTATCATATGCCCCGCCTCGGGATGCAGCATCCCGTGAAGGAGCCTGCCGCCGGCCATTACTCCCGCGCCGATCCCGGTCCCTATGGTAAAATATACAACATCGGACAGCCCCTTTGAGTCGCCGTAGGTCACCTCACCGAGCAGCGAACCGTTCACGTCGGTATCAAAGCCTATGGGAACGTTCAATTCCTTTTTAAGATACCCCACTATGTCGCAGTTCATCCAGTCGGTCTTTGGCGTTGAGGTGATGTATCCGTAGGTCGGGGATTCCCTGTTAAGGTCTATGGGACCAAAGCAGCCTATGCCAAGTGACTCTATTTTCTTGTCCCTGAAATAATCAGCTATCGCCGGCAGTGTCTCCGCCGGAACCGTCGTTTTAATGGAAATCTGTTCAAGTATCCTTCCGTTTTCATCTCCAAGCGCGCAGACCATCTTGGTTCCGCCTGCCTCCAAAGCACCATATAGCATAATATTACCCTCCGTATCCTGATCCGCTCAGCCGGGTCACGGCTGACCGGCCGCCTTTTACAAACAGCTACAGTATATCAGATATTTGTGAAGCCTTCAATGTGATTAATGCTTCATCGCCGGATCAGATAATTGTAGAAAAGTATTTCGCGTACATGTATGATATGGGCGAGGAGGATGAGGAGGTGAAAAAGAGATCCAGAGGCGTATATGAGTTTCTGCTGGCAGTGATCATCGTTGCCCTGATTCTCCTCCCCCAGCTGATCGGTACCAAAGCTGTCACGGATGAGTCAGCGGGTTTGGATGAAAACGGTTATCCGACCACCGAAAAGACCCTCGCCGAGCTGGAAGCCCCGGGCACCAGGTTCGGGTCGCCAACCATCCATGAGTGGATGGATGCACTCCAATCACGTTTCCCCGAAGGAAAGGTCCTGAATTACCCCAACATGGCAAATCTCTATGCCGCTCTCGATTCAGGCGAGATCGATGCCGCAATGGGATTTCTGGATGAAAGAAAAACCATTGCGGAAACGCATCCGAACCTTGCCCTTATTGAGGGACAGCATCCGGCGCACCTTTATCACGGAGGATCGGTATAAGATCCTGTTCTCCGGGCTGTATACCACGTTCAGGCTTGCACTGCTTGCCTGTGCGCTCGGTACGGTTCTCGGAGGGGGGATCTGTTATCTGCGAATGCGCGATAATCTCTTTGTCAGCGCTTTTGCCAGTCTGTACATACGGATCTTCCGGGGAGGGATCAATGCCGTTCCATCGGGACAGGCCAGAGCGGCAAAGGCCCTCGGCTTCGGAAAGTTCCAGACCTTCCGGCATGTTGTGTGGCCTCAGGCACTGACTCATCTGCTTCCCGCCTACAGCGGGCAGTTTATAGCCACTGTCAAGATGACTGCCGTTGCCGGCTACATTTCTGTAATAGACCTGACAAAAGCGTCGGATATCATCCGCTCCAGAACCTATGAAGCTTTTTTCCCGCTTATCTTCACCTCGATCGTTTACTTCGCCCTGTGCACGCTCTTAGTTGCATTGCTGCGCATAGTGGAACGGAAATTCAATGCGGAGCAGCGCTCTGTCAGTAAGGAGCTTGTGGCTGCGGCAGAGGCATTTGATCCTGACTTTGAGCCTCCTCAGAAAGCCGGGAACGAAGAAGGAAAAAAAGAAGCGAAAACACCGCTTGTCCAAATCGAGCATCTTGCAAAGAGCTTTAACGAGGTTCAGCCTGTTAAGGATGTAAGCTTTGAGGTTCAAATGGGAGATGTGATCTCGATCATAGGCCCCTCAGGTACGGGAAAAAGCACTCTCCTGGCTCTTATTAACCACCTGGAGAAGGCGGACAGCGGATCGTTCCTGTTTGAAGGGCAGGATACCTTCAGAAAGGGTTATAATGAGAACCGCATGAGGGAGCAGATCGGGATGGTCTTCCAGTCCTTCAATCTGTTTGCCCATCTTACGATCGTCGAAAACCTTATGCTTGCCCAAATACTGCTCCTGAAGAGAAGCCGCAGGGAAGCATGCGAAAGGAGCATGGAACTGCTGCAGATGGTGGGGCTTTCGGACAAGGCACTCTGCCTGCCCGCACAGCTCTCCGGCGGACAGCAGCAGAGAGCAGCGATCTTTACCTTCGCTTTCTTAAGCTACACATCAGCTACATTCAGATCCTTCCTGCCGTGCCAAAACGACGTATAATATTCAGACATTTCGATGGATAAGTTTTTGCCGAATCGAGGATTTGGCTTGAACCAGATGAAATCACGCATTATAATATCAACGGTATACAACGTGGAGGCAGTAAAGATGGCAAACTATAAACCGCGAATTGTCGATGAGGTGATTGCACATCGTTTGAAGAATAAGGCCGCAATCCTTGTAGAAGGCGCAAAGTGGTGTGGCAAAACTACGACCTGTGAGCAGCATGCGTCGAGCATCCTGTATATGAACGACCCTGATCGCGTGAAACAGAATCTGCAGCTTGCGGATATCAGCCCGCGCTCCCTATTGCGGGGAGATACGCCGCGCCTGATCGACGAGTGGCAAATGGCACCCAGGCTTTGGGACGCTGTACGTTTTGAGGCAGACCATAGGGACGGGTTTGGCCATTTCCTCCTGACAGGCTCTGCGGTTCCGGCAGAAATAGATCAGGTGCATCACACGGGGACGGGAAGATTTGCCTGGGTTAAAATGCGTCCCATGAGCCTTTATGAGTCCGGCGAGTCATCCGGTGCCGTAAGCCTTAGTACCCTGTTCTCTCCTGAGGATGAACCGGTGTTTGCCGAAAGTAAATCAACATTAGAGGATATTGCCTTTCTGATCTGCCGCGGCGGATGGCCGCAGGCAACCTTCCTTGAAGGTGAGGATGCATTAGTGCAGTCCTTTGACTATTTAGACGCGGTGGTGAAATCAGACATCAGCCGTGTTGACGGCGTTTCCCGCAATGAGACGCGCGCCCGGCTCCTCATGCGATCTCTGGCCAGGCATCAGGGAACGCAGGCTCCGAATACAACGATCTGTGAGGATATCAATGTCAGCGACGATATGAGCAAGGATACTGTGGTGTCCTATACAAACGCGCTGAAAAAGATTTTTGTTATAGAGGACAGTCCTGCCTGGAGCCCTAATCTTCGCTCCAAAACGGCAATCCGCACATCGGACACACGATATTTTGTCGATCCCTCTATAGCTGCTGCCGCTCTGGGTGTCGGCCCCGGTGATCTTCTCAATGATCTGGAAACCTGCGGCCTGCTCTTTGAAACACTCTGTATCCGTGATCTTCGCGTTTATACGGAGGCGTTGGATGGCAGCGTTTATCATTTCCGCACCAAAGAAGGCCTTGAGTGTGACGCTGTACTTCATTTGCGAAACGGAAGCTACGGGCTCGTGGAAATCAAGCTCGGCGGCGATAAGCTTATTGAAGAAGGTGCACGCACACTTAAAACTGTCGCGGATAAGATTGACACGACCAAAATGAAAGCACCCGCTTTCCTGATGGTTCTGACAGGGGCTTCGCCTTATGCATACAGGCGGGACGATGAAGTGTATGTTGTTCCGGTTACGGCTCTGAAAAACTGATATGTCACCGGTATTGCAGAAAAGAGGTTGTGAAGAAGGAAAGGCTTGAAAAGGAAAAGCCACCCAGATTGTGAGTGGCTGATCTTACATTATTCTATTTTAACCATCCAGCTTCCAACAACCTTCCCTTTATTGCTGTAAGCTATGATTGATATTACGCCTGGTTTCATGCCCTTCACGCTAAGCTTCTTTCCCTTTGCTTTTACTTTTGCTATATTAAAATCGGATACATAATAATTTGCGATCTTCTTCTTAGCTTTAAATGAAGTCTTCTTGCCAACCTTGATCGTCTTATTAATAGACGGAGACGGAGTTGGCGTAAGCGTCGGGGTTGGCATTGGTGTAAACGTAGGTTCCGGAACAGGCGTAGGATCCGGTTCAGGCGTCGGTGTGGGTGTTGGTGTCGGATCCGGTTCAGGCGTCGGTGTAGGATCCGGCTCGGGAGTCGGTGTGGGCTCAGGATCCGGAATCCATTCATAGTTCCAGATTATCCTCATCCATCCATCTTCGCCTCTTCCAAGTCCGGCACAAAATACGATCTCCGTTTTTTCCCCGGCCTCTCTTCCGGGGTCAATCTCGCGCCATACCGTTAAAGCTTCCGATTTTGTATAACTCGGGCCAGTCTCTGCGGAAACGTATCCTCTTTTATAGGTTCCGTCTTCATAGAAAACAATATCTAAATCCTTTCCTTGCTTAACATAGCAATTGTTTGCACAGATCAGGCCATCCATTGTATTCCCGGAAACCTCGGTATAGATATTCAGCCTGACCTCTGTATCTCCCGGGATAGTTGCAGGCGGAATAGTGCATGTACTGTCCCAGTAACAGCTGAAAGTTCCGTCAGCGTTAGAGAATGTCGTCTTCCGATAGTACTTTACCTCGCCATTCTGTTCATCATAATCGTATTTCATTTCATGGACATTGCCTAAATATTCTTCATCACCATGATCATATTCATATCCGGTGAATACCCAGTTTCCGGTCTGGGCAGCTTTGACTTTTACCACAGCAGTACCTGGCAAAGATCCAAACAGTAACGCCATCATCAGAGTAACACAAATCAGACAATGGAATAATTTTCTTTTCATGTACATCCCTCCTTAGAATGAGCCATATCAATAGTAACAGTCTTTCAAATGATATCCCTCTCTACAGGATATGGATATTTTATCACAGATCAGTGTCACCTACCATATAAAGATGATTTCCG
>DFEA01000106.1:44064-44709 GCA_002368575.1 Lachnospiraceae bacterium UBA3814
CCTATCTCATTTCCGGAAAGCAGCACCGATAATTTTCTCCGAAGGTCATTGTGGGTCTCCTTTGTTTGTTTTGATACGGAAATTTGGTAACTGGTAGATATCAGGTGTGGCATTATTATTTCGATAAAAGCAGTCATGATCATGAAGAAGCCCTTTATCAGCTCCTGCTTGTCCTTCCGGAGCATTGCAATAGTGCTTTTCAGCCCGGCGATCTCCCGCCTCAATGCTTCCACCTCGTCAGCGATATCATTCACCAGATCCAAAAGGATACTGACATTATCTGACCCTTCCAGGGATTCCTTTTTCTTCTCGTATTTCAGAAGATAGTACGGAATCAGCGCATATAACTTCTTCTCAAAGATATCCTCAAGCGTATACGACAATCTATCCTGCTTTAGTAACGTGCTCGTTCCGGCACTGCATCACCGGCTCATCGAAACTGTAATCTGTATGAAACGCTTCATTGATCATCATCACGACCAACTCCGGTGCCCTCTCGAGGATCGTCCTAAAAGCGTTGTCAAAAATCATCGTTTTTCCAGCTCTGCTGACATTTTCCTATCGGCGGCCCTGCGATAATAAAAGAGCCGGCCTCAATGACCCCAAAGACCGGCTCCCAAACAACCAGGCATTATACCTCTTTAT
>DFEA01000095.1 GCA_002368575.1 Lachnospiraceae bacterium UBA3814
AACTTCAGTTTGTGCCGATCCGTTTATTTATGTAATTCCCTTAATTGTCTTCTCCTGTAAAAAAACAGGACCACCGCTTCAAGCCTTCTCTTCAGGACTATCTGGATCTCCTCCCTCTTGTCTATCGGCTTTACGAGCACGGCTTTTATTCCGCTGCGTTTTGCTCCGAAGACATCAGTAAACAGCTGATCGCCTATGAAAACGGTATTTCCGCGGTTTGTTCCCATCTCCTCCATAGCCCTTATGTAACCGTTCCTTGCAGGCTTTCCCGCTTTATATATATAACCGCAGTATATTACCTCCTCCTTAAAGGAGCGCACCCTCGGCTCTTTATTGTTCGAAAGCAGCATGA
Source organism: Lachnospiraceae bacterium UBA3814 (assembly GCA_002368575.1). GTDB lineage: Bacteria > Bacillota > Clostridia > Lachnospirales > Lachnospiraceae > UBA2868. The sequence continues at coordinate 353 of DFEA01000095.1, forward strand.
TCTTAAAGCCCGTATCGTTAAGAAACCTGAAAAGCTCCTTAGCCCGATCGTCGGCATGGGCTCCATGAGGGACCAGAGTATTGTCTATATCAAAGATAAGCCCTCTTATCCCGTTTCTGTAAAGCTGCCCGTAATCTACGGCATAGGCTGAGCTCAGCCATACATCCGGGTAAAACGCCTCAAGCATCCTCTGCCCCTTTCCCGGCCCTTTTCGGACACGGCTCAAGCTGTGCCAGGATTATCGCTCCAAACAGCACAAAGCAGCCTGCTATGACCCTTGCGCTCATCCTTTCCTTAAGGAACAACGCAGACGAAAGAGCTCCGAACACAGCCTCCGAGGACATGATTATAGCCGCCGGCGCCGACGGGATATATTTCTGGCAGACGCTCTGCAGCAAAAAGCAGACCATGGTGCTGAGGAAAGCCAGATATAAGAGTCCGGTGACTGATTCCCTGTTTAATACTATCCTTCCTATGGCCCCGTCGATAAGCGGTGCGGATACCCATGAGCAGACCGCCGCCGTATCCATAATGAGCGCGGTAAGCAGGGCCGAATCATCCGTCGCCGAATATTTCCCCAGATATTCTATCTGAAGTGCAAAGAGAAACCCGCATATCAGTGTCAGCACATCTCCCTTATTGACGCTCATGTCGCCGTTTAAGGAAATAAGCCCTATTCCGGTGATGGCTATAAGAGCCGCGATGAAGCACAGCTTATCGGGCCTCAACCCTGTCCTTATCCAGTGGACAAAGGGAACGATCACTACATAGGCGGCTGTCAGGAAGGCATTCTTCCCGGCCGTCGTGTATACACAGCCAATGGTCTGGGCAAGGTAGGCCGCATACAGCAGTATTCCGACGATGATCCCGTGCTTCAGAAGGGACGGGTCTCTTTTTACCGAACCTATAAGCCTTTTATTGAGTACAGCAGTCATGATGCCGCCCGCTATCAGGAAGCGCAGCGCCAGCATCCAGACCGGCGGTATATAATCAAGGGAATTTTTGACCACGGCAAAGGCAGCGCCCCATATCACCGCAACCAGCAGAAGCCCCGACGCGGCGGCAACCGTCTTTTTCTTATCAGCACCCATCAGTTACGGTTCTCCTTCTGATCACATCCGGCTGCTCTGAGCAGTTTTTTTGTATATTCGCATTTCGGATGAAAATAGACCTCCTCATCACTTCCTTCCTCAATGATCCTTCCGCCCGACATGACCATTACCCTGTCGCATATCTGATAAACTATCTTAAGATCATGGGAAATAAAGATGAACGCGATCCCAAGCTCCCGGTTCAGCTCAAGCAGGAGCCTGATTATCTGAGACTGTATGGTGACGTCAAGCGCCGACACAGGCTCGTCGGCAATAATAAGGGAGGGCTTTAACATAAGCGCCTGGGCGATGCACACTCTCTGTCTCTGTCCCCCCGAAAGCTCGGAGGGATACCTGTCAAGATAGCTTTCATCAAGCCCCGCCCTTCTTAACATGTCGATCACAAGCTCGTCCCTCAGACTGTTCTTAAGCTCGCCTCTTATCCTCAGCGGCTCCTCAAGTATCCAGCCCACAGTCTTTGAGGGATTCAGGGAACCATAGGGATCCTGAAAGATCATCTGAGGATTTTCAGAGAAATGAAGCACCTCTCCCTCGGTATCCTTCACCATTGAAAGGATCGCCTTCCCGAGAGTGGATTTCCCGCAGCCTGACTCTCCCACGAGTCCCGCTATCTCACCCCTTCTTATCTCAAAGGAGATGTCATGAAGTATCTGCCTGCGGTTCTCGCCCCTGTTAAATATCGTGCCCCTGGTCTTGTACCAGGCATTCAGTTTATCTACCTTTAAAACAAGCTCTTCCATAATACAGGTAAAAAGGCCCTTCCTCTGCCGATTTCCGCGCATACCGCCGAAGGCGGCCAGGGAAAGGCTGAATAGGTCAGTCTTTCCTCAGCTTCTCAAATTTCGGGATAGCAGCTATCAGGAGCCTTGTATATTCCGCTTCCGGATGGCTGAACACCTGCTCGGCCTCGCCGCTTTCCACCACATTGCCCCTGTACATCACAAGGACTCTTTTGCACAGCTTCCTTACAAGGCTCAGATCATGGGAAATAAAAAGGATGGCGGTATTATACCTTTTGTTGATCTTCTTTAAAAGCTCCAGTATCTGTGCCTGTATCGTAACATCAAGCGCGGTCGTGGGCTCGTCGCAGATTAGCAGCTTTGGCTTTGATATAATGGCGGCGGCTATCATGACCCTCTGCCTCATGCCCCCCGAAAGCTCGTGAGGATAAAGCTCGTAAATGCCCTTCGGATCCGGCAGCTCCACCTCGGAAAGAGCCCTGAGGGCAAGCCTTTTTCTGTTCTTTGCGGACATATCCGTATGTATCTTAAGGCTCTCCTCGACCTGATAGCCTATTTTTTTCAGGGGATCAAGCGAATTCATCGGCTCCTGGAATACCATGCTGATATCCTTCCCCTGAAGGCTTCTCAGCTCATTTCTCGGGCAGTTGAGTATATCGGTCCCCTCGAATTCTATCCTGCCCCTTTTTTTCATGTTTTTTCTTGAAAGAAGGCCCGCTATCGCAAGAGCGGACATGGTCTTCCCGGAACCGGATTCTCCAACCAGTCCCACGATCTCACCGTAATCCATATGAAGATCAAAATCATTTACCACCGTTTCCGGGGTCAGATGATCATGAAATTCGATATTAAGGTCTGTAACATCCAGCATCTACAGCGCCTCCAGCCCTTCGCTCAGCATTGAGAACCCGAGTATCATAAGTACTATCATAGCCCCCGAAAAAATGGCATAGGAGGGCTTTACAAAGATAAAGGCCTGTGCCTCCGAGAGCATCCTTCCGAGGCTCGAATCGGGAGGGACCACGCCTATCCCCAGAAAGCTCATTCCCGCTTCCGCAAGAACGGCATTGTTAAAGCCTATGGCGACGGAGGACAGCATTACCTTCATTGTATTGGGCAGTATATGAACGAACATTATCCTCAGGTCCGAAGCGCCCATAAGCTTAGCGCTGCTTACATAGTCCATGCTCCTGCACTTTATGAATTCGGCTCTCACAAGCCTTGCGAAGCTCGGAATAAAAACTATGCCAAGCGCAAGTATCACCTTATATTTTCCGCTGCCGATAACGCTTATGAATACGAGCGCGAGTAAAATGCTCGGAAAGGCCAGCACGGCATCGTTAAACCTCATTATGATCTCGTCTGCCGCTCCTCCGAAGTACCCTGTCACCGCGCCTGCAAGCATTCCGCCCACCGAGCCGATGAGCACCGTACAGAAGGCAATGACGAGAGTGGTTCCCGAGCCCGAGATTATGCGGCTTAATATATCCCTTCCGAAATTGTCGCAGCCCAAAGGGTGCTTAAGGGAGATTCCCGCAAACTTTGAGGCTGCATCCATCATGTTCGGATCATACGGGGTATAAAAAAAGCCCGCCGCGGAAACAAGGACAACAAAGGCAGTGATCACGGCTCCTGCTATTAATTTATGATTCAAGAGTCTCTTTCTTTTCACCCCTGTCTCCTTGTTCTGGGATCTATGACCTGATAAAGGATATCAACGATATAATTAATGAATATTACTATAAAGGCGACTATGGTGATTATGGCTCCTACCACCGGATAATCCCTGTTGCCTATGGAGGTGATGAGCATCCTTCCTATCCCCGGGATCGAAAAGACCTGTTCGATAATGAGGCTTCCCGCAACTATATCGGACAGGGTCATGCCCAGAAAGGTTATAACCGGTATGAGGGCATTCTTGAGCACATGCTTATACAGCACATCATTGGTGGAGTTGCCCCTGCTGTAGGCGGTCCTTACATAATCGAGCTTTGCCTCCTTAAGGACCGAGCTCTTTAAGAGCCTTACGTTCATGGCTGTTTTCGGCAGAGCTATGGCAAGGGCCGGAAAAAGCATATAGTAAAGGAAGCCGCCCATGCTCTCCCTGTAGCTCACATATCCCCCGGGGGTAAACAGATGAAGTACAAGCCCTGCGGCATAGGTGATAAGTATTCCGGTAAAAAAAGCAGGGACTGCCATTACTGCCTGATTCAGAACATCTGTTATTTTTGAGAACAGTGTATCCTCATACTTTGCCGCGCTGATACCGAGCGGTATCGATATGACTATTATCAGAACAAAGGACATCCCCGTAAGACAGAAGGTTATCGGAAGCTTTCCGGCAAGCATCGACCTTACGCTCACCCCATAGGAATAGGAGGTACCCATATCCCCGAATAAGAAGCTTTTGATCCATTCAAAATATCTTACGGGCAGCGGTCTGTTGAGCCCAAGCTCCTCCCTGAGCTTAACAAGCTTTTCCGGCGTCGCGCTCGTGCCGAGCTTTGCGACTGCCGGATCTCCCGGGATCACCGAAAAAGCAAGAAAGACAAGAAATGATACTATCAGTACCGTGACCGCCATTGAAGCCGTTTTTCTTATGATATACTTCATCTCATCATTCCGAAAGCCTGAGCCTTGCTATGTCCTGTATATACATCGGATAGAACTCATAGCCGGTAAATTTCCTGTTAAGAGCAACAAATTCGGCCATATCCTGAAGATAAACATTGGCCGCGTCCTCAGCAAGTATCCTCTCAAGCTCCTTGTAAAGAGCTGTGCTTTCCTCATCATCGGCGGTGGTTATGGCCTTTTTAAAGGTCTCGTCATACCTTGCGTCGTTAAAGTTTATAAAGTTATTGCCCGCGTCAGAGCAGAAGCGCTCAAGCAGAGCCCTTGCAGTCATGTTTGATGCGTCTACCCCGATGACCGTTGATTCAAAATCCCTGTTTGTATACACATCGGACAGCCAGGAATTCCATTCCACCAGATCGATCGATGCATTCACCCCAATCTTCTTATACTGCTCGACAAGCACCTGTGCGGTATCAACGTGAGGCTGGTAATTAGAGGGAACGGTGATCTTAAGGTCAAAGCCGTTCTCGTAGCCTGCCTCCTTAAGCAGCTCCTTCGCCTTTTCCACATCATAGGTGTATACGTCGTTCAGCTCATCCATATAATACTTCCCGAAGGAGGGAAACATGCTGGAGCCGATCGGAACGCCCTTTCCGTCAAAGGCAAGCTTCAAAAGCCCGTCAATATCCGTTCCGTAGCAGAGAGCCTGTCTCACCCTTACATCCTTTAAGGGCCCGTATTCATTGTTCAGATACAGTGCCTGAACGAGGTTCATCGTTCCCTCATAGACCGTAAAATCCTCAGACAGCTGGCTCACCTGGGAGGTCGTAAGCCTTGGGAACATATCTATGGAGCCGCCAAGAAGATCCATCACTACAGAATCCGCATTAGCCTCAATCTTGAAGGTAACATCCTCTATGTACGCCTTTTCCCCCCAGTAATCATCAAATCTCTTCATGACCAGGTTTTCCTGCGGTGAGCGGGAAACGCACTGATAAGGGCCGGTCCCTATGGGAATAGTGTCGGGGGAGGCGTTTGAAGCGGGGATCACTGCGGCATTTGCAGAGGCAAGGTAGGCGGGAAATTCAAGATTCCCCTCCGAAAGAGTGATCACCACGGTAGACGGATCCTCTATATCGACGCTTTTAATCAAAGAAAAAGCCGGTATCAGGGACTCATCTCCTGTCATACCGGCGCTTTTTTCTATGCTGTATTTTACATCCTCCGCCGTGACCGGTTCTCCGTTATGAAACTTTACTCCGTTACGAAGCCTGAAGCTGTACCTTGTTCCATCCTCAGAAACTTCGTAGCTTTCGGCTACGGCAGGTATGATATTTCCATCCGGGGCGGGCTTTAAAAGCCCCTCATAGATATTGAATAAAACCTCTTTAGTTCCTGCCGCAACTGCTTTGTGTGGGTCAAGACTGTCTTCAAGATCCTGTGCTATTCCAACAACTATCTTCGAAGATTCTGCTGCCTTATCACCCTGGCATCCGCCAAGTGCAATAGCCAGTGATGCTAACACTGTCAGTAAAGGGATAAAACCATGCTTCCTTCTCATTGTCTACATCTCCTCTTCTTATTTAATTTTTTTATTACCTATCGGTAATTATTTATCAAGCATTTTCTTCAGCTCATCCATAAACGTATTGACATCCTTGAACTCTCTGTATACGGAGGCGAACCTGACATACGCAACGGCATCGAGATCATGAAGCTTTTTCATTACAAGCTCTCCTATGACCTCACTTGGAATCTCCTTATCCTCGTAATTAAAGACCTCGGTCTCCACCTCATCCACGATATGCGCGATCTGCGCCGCTGATACCGGGCGCTTATGACATGCTCTGAGTATCCCGGCTTCTATCTTGGTCCTGTCATAGGTTTCTCTGTTATTATCCTTCTTGATCACGATCAGAGGTATCGTCTCTATCTTCTCATAGGTAGTAAACCTCTTTTCGCACTCATCGCACACCCGCCGCCTTCTTATGGAATTGTTTTCCTCGGCCGGCCTGCTGTCAATGACCCTCGTATTCTCATGACCACAAAACGGACACTTCATATTCACCCCTCCATCTGATCACTCTTTATACTCCAAAACCTGTCCCGCCGCCTTCCCTTTGACCCGGGACCCGGGTAAAGGCCCTGTTTTTACGGCAGTTAACGGAATATACCCGTAATCAGCATTATATGCTACCGTTTCTCTTTATGTCAACTCTTTTTAGCCTTTCTTAAGGCCAGGCCCTGCTCTCCCTGATCTCGTTCAGGTAAACGGCTATCCTTTCAAATTCCTCTTCCGTAAAGGGAACTCTTTTATCAATAATCTCTTCCCTCGGGGTCGCTTCAAAGCAGTAGGGCTCCTCCCATACGCTTATGAGGAAACAGTCCTCTCCGCCCTCGGAGTCCGCTTCCTTCACTATCCTGAAACGCATTCCCCTGTCACTGCCCGTAAAGGGCTTTCCCTTTTTATAGTAATTGATCGACAGCAATTGCTTTTGTTCTATCATATTTCCAGTTTGGCGCCGGCCGTCAAATGTGCGCTCATGTAAACATGGCGCACGCTTGACCGTCTTTTTGCGCAAGAAAACACCCTCCGCACGCGGAGGATGCTTCCCGGTTCTGTGCCGATTCACATCAGCATTTTTATTTTTTAAGAAAATCAGGTATTTTGATCGATTTGGCCTCTACTCTTGTCTGTACCTGGGGCTGCTGAAGAGGCGGAGCACTAAACTGCTGCTGGCCCATCGGCCTTGCCCCCGCACCGGCCTGCGGCTGCTGCATCCCCGCGGGATTCCTCTGGATATTCATGGGCTGCTGACCGTTCATGCCGGGCATCTGTGCCCCGTACTGCGGATTGCCCATGGGCTGTGAAAACTGCTGAGGCTGGTTAGGAGCCATTCCTCCGAAACGACCTCCCATTGCGGCGGAATTAAGCTGTGAAGCCCCGGCAGGAGCCGTTCTCATTGCGCTTCCCCCACCCTGCAGGCCTGCGCTTGCAGAACCCGGCCTTCTGGGATACGGCGACTGCTGATTCACAAAACGGCTGAGATTGGAGCCTATCTGAGTCCCATTGGAAATAGGAGGCTGCTGCTGCATAGGCTGCTCCTTGATGCCGGTAGCGATAACCGTTACCGTACAGGTATCAGGCTCACTGTCATCGCACATGGCACCCATTATCAGATTAACATCGTCTCCGGTAATATCCCTTACGAAGGAAACCGCATCATCTGCGTCAAGCAGTGTGATCTCACCGGAAATATTAACTATCACATCCGTAGCGCCCGCAATGGTCGTCTCAAGAAGAGGAGAATTAACAGCCTGCTTGACTGCCTCTATCGCCTTGTCGTCTCCCTTTGCCGCGCCGATGCCGATATGGGCTATGCCCTTGTTCTCCATTACCGTCTTGACATCCGCAAAGTCAAGATTGATAAGAGAGGGAACATTTATAAGATCCGTGATCCCCCGTACAGACTGCTCAAGAACCTCATCGGCTATCTTCAGCGCATCCTCCATGGACGTTCTTCTGTCTACGAGCTCCAGTAATTTATCATTCGGGATGACTATCAGTGTATCTACGTTCTGCTTAAGCTTTTCTATGCCTCCCAGAGCGTTATCCATCCTCTTTTTTGCTTCAAACCTGAACGGCTTCGTAACAACGCCGACTGTCAAAGCACCCTCTTCCTTGGCAATCCTTGCTATCACCGGAGCGGCTCCCGTTCCTGTACCGCCTCCCATACCGCAGGTGACAAATACCATGTGTGCCCCCCTTATGGCATTGGCAATGTCCTCCGCGCTCTCCTCAGCGGCCTGTTCCCCTATGGCCGGCTGAGCACCGCATCCAAGCCCCTGCGTGATCATATCTCCGATCTGTAAGAGCCTTGGTGACCTGCATAATTGAAGCGCCTGCTTGTCAGTATTGACCCCAAGAAACTCAACGCCTGAAATCTGGCTGTCAACCATGCGGTTTACGGCATTATTACCGCCACCGCCTACACCTACGACAAGTATCTTGGCGGCTGCTTCAAATTCGTTGTTAACTATTTCAAGCACCTTTATACTCCCTCCTTATGAAATTCAGAAACACACTTACAACTTATCATATAATCATTTTCAGCTTTTTTCAACAGATTTTTGAATTATTTACAGGAATTCGTATCTGTTTCGCTTCTATTTATCTCTTTCAAAGGTAAATTTATCACCCTCTCCCGTATAATTTTCCATGTGAAGCTCCCCCTTGCGGCCCGAAAGCCTGGGGAGCAGGAAACGCAGCCTGTTTATCTTTTCATCTATATGATCGCTGTTTCCGATCAGCACGTCAACATCGCCGATCCTTAAGGTTATATCGTTATCCTTGCCGAAATAGATCCTGTCTATGCCTATCTCGTATTTTGTGAGCAGCTGGGTTATACTGAGTATGAGCTTGAAGACATCACGGTTGTTTTCAAGCGGCAGCGGCTCATAAAGAGCCATATGGTCAAATTTGAGGCCTGTCACGAAGGGTACTCCCTCTATCCTTTCAGGCGAGCTCTCCACCACTATCCCGTCCCTGTCAAAATAAAGGTATCTCCCGAGATACTCCACATATCCGGCTATGGCTTTTTCATATACCCTTATCTTGACCGTCGTGGGCGAAACAATATCCACGTCCATCTGCTCTATGAAGGGTATCTTCTCCTTCCCTCCGAAACGGTTTTTAAGGTACAGGAAGATCGAGTTCTTCTCAAGGTCGGAGGAGCATACCATCCGGGTTATTTCCTCCGTAGTATAGTGCTCGTTTCCGGTGACCTCTACCCTGGTGATGGTAAAGTTAAGCTTTATCACCACTACAGTGACACAGACAAGGGCAAAAAGCGACATGATCATAAGCGCCAGCTTAAGCCCGCGGTTATCGTACTCCTCCTCGTAGTCCTCCGAAACCGGGAGCTGCGGTTCAATGTATTCGGTTTTCTGAAGCTTACCGACAGATGTATCCATATGTTTCCTTTTTTATACGGGATCCTGCATTTAGGAGTTCTTAAGCTTAATGCTTCTTGCCACGCTCAGCACCAGTCCTATCTCTATCAGCAGAAACACTACCGCGCTTCCGCCGTAGCTTATAAACGGGAGCGTAATTCCGGTATTGGGTATGGTGTTGGTAACAACAGCTATATTAAGGATGACCTGGATCGCTATATGTGACATCACTCCCACCACTATGAGAGCGCCGAATTCATCCTCCGCATTATTTGCGATGATAACGAATCTCCATATCATTATGATAAACATGAGCATGACCACGGCGGCGCCAAAAAGCCCCAATTCCTCGCAGATTATTGAAAAGATCATATCATTCTGCGCCTCGGGGATATAGCCGAGCTTCTGCATGCTCTGCCCCAGGCCCTTTCCGAATACCTCACCCGAGCCTATGGCATAAAGCGCCTGCAGGGTCTGAAAGCCCCTGTCCGCGGCAAAGGCCTCGGGATTGAGCCACGCCTCTATCCTTGCGAAACGGAAGTTCAGGTCGCTTGACAGTATGCCCTTCTGTACCAGGATGACGACAACGGCCGCTATGAGGATACCGCCCGCGGCAAGCAGGATAAATTCCCTGTAATTATCGGATGCGACAAAGAGCATCATAAAAACTATTCCGAAGACGATGATCGAGGAGCTCAGGTTTTCCGTTATCACCAGAATGATAAGAGCCATGAAGCCTGCCGTGGGAATGATAACGGCAAAGCCCGCCTTTGTCATGAGGTTTTTCCCGAGCTTGCATACAAGCGACGCGTAAAAAATGATAACGCCCACCTTGGCGACCTCTGCGGGCTGAAGCGACATTCCCAGATTCAGCCACCTTCTTGCGCCGTTGACCTCATAGCCCAGGGGCGTGAGCACCAGAAAGATAAGCACCGCGGAGACCACATAGGCAGCAAAGGCAAACCTTGACCAGATGTGATAATCGATAAATATCACGACCGTCATCACAACAAGCCCGAATACCGTTGATATGATCTGCTTTCTCAGAAAATATGACGAGTCGTTATAATTCAGATTTGCATCATAAGAGCTTACACTGTACAGCATGACAAGTCCGAAACAAAGCAGAAATATCACGACCGACAACAGTGTAAAGTCAAAAAAAGAGCGTTCCCTTCTTTTCTGACCCTGCTGACCCCTTGCACTACTCATATTATACTCCCAAACCCACGGGTTGCCCCGGCAGGAACGGAGAAACTCCGTTTCCTCAAAGCTCCCTTACAAGAGCCTTAAAAATATTGCCGCGCTGCTCATAATTCTCAAACATGCCCCAGCTTGCGCAGGCAGGGGATAAAAGCACCGCTTCCCCCTCACAGGCGCTTTCCCCGCATATCCTTACCGCCTCCTCAAGGGAGTCCGCAAAAACATAGTCCGTAAAGCCATGGCGTTTTGCGCATTCAGCGATCATCTCCGCTGTCTGCCCGATAAGCACAAGCTTTTTTACCTTTCCGTCAAAGGCCTCTATCCATTCATCAAAGGCTACTCCCTTATCATAGCCTCCTCCTATAAGACAGGTCCTCCTGTCCATGGCCCTTATCCCTTTTATGGCAGCGTCAACATTCGTTCCCTTCGAATCATTGTAATACCTTACTCCGTGTACCTCACGGACAAATTCTATCCTGTGCTCGACAGCCTTAAACTCCTTAAGCGAGCTTACGATGCTCTTTACAGGTACCCCGTAAGCAGCTGACATGGCGATCGCAGCCATGGCGTTTTCCATATTATGTAAACCAAGTATGTTCATCTCAGACTTATGGATAAGACGCTCATCGCTTCCGTTCATATTGCTGCAGATATAACCATCCTCGTAATAATAGCCCCTTTCAGGCCTTTTACCGGTGCTGAAGAAGATCACCCGGCAGCCTGCCCTGCCCGAAAACTCCCTCAGTATCTCATCTTCATAATTCAGGATGAGATAGTCGTTTTCATCCTGCCTTGCGGCTATCTTCTCCTTTTCGAGGATGTACTGCTCCATCGTGTGATGACGGTTCAGATGATCGGGGGTGATATTAAGGATAGCAGAGATATGAGGCTTAAAACGATCCACGGTCTCAAGCTGAAAGCTGCTGATCTCCGCTACGGTCACAGAGTCCTCAGAGGTCTTTAAGACCTCGCCCGTATAGGGCGTCCCGATATTTCCCACCACGAGCGCCTTTCCCATATGATCATTGATGATCTTTCCGGTAAGTGCTGTCGTAGTGGTCTTCCCGTTTGTTCCGGTGATCGCAATGAGCGTACCCTTTTCATAGGTATACGCAAGCTCTATCTCGCCGCTTACCGGTATCCCTTCCCTTCTGAAGCTCTCAACGAATTCGGAGTCTGTGGGAACGCCGGGGCTTATTATCAGCTTTCCGACAGCTGCCCGCACATCATCAGGCAGAGAGCCGGCATATATCTCCATCCCGGAGCAAAGCTTCCCCGCTTCCTGTCTGACCTTCTCAATATTCAGTTCCCTGTTTGAATCAAAAAGAATCGGCCTTTCATTTTTCAAGGCCAACAAAGACACGGCGGAAATGCCGCTTTTACCGGCACCCACCACTAAGATCCTGTCCCTTTTCCCCATTATTTAATTATCTCCCCGTCCCCTGAAAATGTCCGGTATGCGGCAGCATCCATACTGCCCTCTCCCGGCTCTTTAAAAAATATATCCGTTTCCCGTACGGTCCCCTCAGATCAGATACGCGATAACGCCAATAACCGCAAGGATCACTGTCACGATGAAGAATGCCTCAACGACCCTGGTCTCTTCTATCCCGCAGAGCTCGAAGTGATGATGTATCGGCGCCATCCTGAATATCCTCTTGCCATGAGTCAGCTTGAAATAACCGACCTGAAGGATAACGGAAAGCACCTCTGCAAGATATACAAATGCCACAATAACGATAAAAAGCGGCATCCTGAGCATATAAGCCGTAGTTGCGACGAAGGCTCCCATGGCAAGCGACCCCGTGTCTCCCATGAAGACCTTTGCGGGATGCGCATTATAGAGCAAAAAGCCCAGAAGAGCCCCGATCATGGCGCCGAGCACGGGATCTAACCCACTGTTCTCCATGATGGCGGGCACGCATAAAAACCCGAGTATCCCCAGGGTCACCTTTGTCGAAAGCCCGTCGAGGCCGTCTGTAAAGTTTGCCCCGTTAACAGTGCCGAGTATGACAAAAAACAACAAGGGTACCGTAAGAATACCGGCAGAAACATACCTTCCGCCGGAAAAAGGCACAAGCATGGTAAGCTCAGCTTCCTTTGAGCTCATCATATAAACGGCGTAGACCGTTGTTACGATCAGCTCACAAATAAGCTTCTGCCATGCCTTAAAGCCCATGGCCCGTTTAAGCACCACCTTTATGTAATCGTCTATAAACCCGATCAGCCCGAAGGAAATGGTCATAAGCAGCACCGGCACTATACCGGGATGGCTTTTTATAAAGAAAAGGGACGTTACCACAAGTGATGAAAGGAAAATGATCCCCCCCATAGTGGGCGTTCCGTTCTTTTTCAGATGGCTCTCAGGCCCGTCATCCCTTATGGTCTGACCGATCTTAAGCTTCCTGAGAAAGGGGATCATTACAGGCCCCAGTCCCGCGCTGACAGCAAATCCGACTATGATCGCAATCGATAATACCATTATCATGCTCCGATCCGTTCAGTTTCCCGAACAGATGCGCCCCGCAATCGGCGCAAAAATAAACGGACAGATCCGTTCCTGTTTTATAAAGGCGAAATAACGCAGACATAGTATAGTGCTTTTCAGGTCATAAGTCAATGTCCGGTGTCGCGTTATTCAAGATTCGACGCGGTAGGATCTACCGGGGCAAAGGTTACGGGATCAAGAAGCTCTCCCGTATCCGGGTCTATCGCATAGCCGGATTCCTTATCGATCTGAAGCTCCGGCTTTTCATAATCCCTGGAGTTGGTCCCGTCCACAAAGGTTATTATATCCTCTCCGGTGGAGATATTGACCTCCTCCCCGTTCTCATTCGTGATCACGCCCGAATCCTCCGAAGCCTCCTCCTCTGAATCACCTTCCTCGATAGCAGTGGAGACCGCAAAGCTTATCTGCTTTTCCGTAAGCTCGGCCTTCTCCTCGTCAGTAAGCTCCTCTGTCATAAAGATATGCATATAAGGAAGAAGCTCGGTAAGATAATCCCTGGTAAGCAGTGTCGCGTACCTTGCCTGTGCCTGCGTGGGAACATTCGGCTCGTCGATAACGGTATAAAAAGCGACCTGAGGATCGTCCGCAGGCGCAAAGCCAATGAAGGAGACCAGATAGTTGCCTCTCTTTCTGGGATATTTTTCAGCGGTACCGGTCTTGCCGCCGATGCGGTAGCCCGCGGGCCTGGCGCTCCTTCCGGTGCCTTCCGATACAACATTGTTGCAAAGCTCAATTATCTTATCGGAGGTTTCCCTTGAAACAGTCTGCTTGAGCACCCTCGGTTCGATATTGTTTACCACTACTCCGTCATCGTTGAGTATCTTCGTGACAACGTGGGGCTGGTAATAGTATCCGCCGTTTATAAGAGAGCAAAAGCCGGTTATCATCTGGATCATGGTAACATTGAAGCCCTGGCCGAAGGTGGAGATCGCAAGGTCGGTAGGCGTCATGGTATTGATATCAAACACGAGAGAATTAGTCAGAGCCTCTCCCGTCAGATCCACATTGGTCTTGAGCCCGAAGTTAAAGTCGCGGTTGAATTTCATGAAGGTATCCCTGCCGATCATCGTCCCCATATCCATGAACGCCACGTTGCAGGACTGCTCAAGGGCTCCTGAGAAGGTAAGCGGCCCGTGTCCGGCACGGTTGCTGCAGTGGATCTTATGGTCTCCCACCTCTTTGACTCCGCCGCAGACAAAATTCTCATTCCCGGTAAGCTTTCCCGATTCGAGTCCGGCAGCCATAGTAAAGGGCTTCATGGTCGAGCCCGGCTCATAGGTCTGGTTGACGCAGAAGTTTTTCCACAGCGAGTTAAGCGCCTCCAGCTTTGCGTCTTCGTACGCCTCCTCATAGGTCTTCGGCTTATCCGTCGGAACTCCCTCGGTATTTTCCGTCAGTTCCGTCCCGGCGGGAGCGGTATACGACATCTGGGATGAGGCAAGGACCGGCTCGGTGGCCGTCCCGTCATCCGAAATGCCCTCCTGTATATTTTCCTCCTGTGTATTTTCCTCCTGCGCGGTCTCCTCCCCGGTATCTTCCTTCAAAGCCTCATCCGAAGAGTCCGCCTCCCCGCTTCCCTCCGTGACATCGGGCACGATCCCGTTCATCACATATTCCTCAGAGATCTGTATGTCCAGACCATCGGTATTCCAGGGGTCGTTCAGATCAAAGACTGGGTAGCTTGCCATCGCAAGTATCTCACCGGTCTTCGGATTCATCACGATAACACCGGTATTCCTTGAACCGTTGCCCTCCCGGGCTTCATTCTCATGCTCCTTGTTGAAGGCAAGGATATGCTTTTCTATTATGCTCTGAATGTTGACATCGATGCTGGTGACAAGCGTATTTCCGTTCTCGGCCGGCTTTATCGTTCTCTCAAGGTTTGAATCATCATTAAGATATCCGTATTCCCGCCCGTTTATACCGGTGAGGACATCATTATAATACTCCTCAAGCCCGTAGGCGCCCTCATTGTCACCCTGGACAAAGCCTATGACATCACAGGCCAGCGAACCGTACGGATAGGTCCTCTGATATGCATCCTCCAGCCAGACCCCTTTTATATCCGGGTACTGCGCATGATCGTTTATCATTACCATAAGATCAGCCACCGCATCATAGGGCTGCTTCTTTGCTATTATCTTATACTGTGAACCGGGATTTGAGGAGATATAGCTTCTGATATCGGTCTGCGAAACAGTGAAATTAACATCATGCTGATCAAATATGGCCTTAAGCGTCGGCTCAAGGTACTGTCCGTTTTTGGAATTCAGTGTCTTGCTGTCTATTACTATATTGTATACCTTCTGGCTGACCGCTATCTTTG
Organism: Lachnospiraceae bacterium UBA3814; assembly: GCA_002368575.1. GTDB lineage: Bacteria > Bacillota > Clostridia > Lachnospirales > Lachnospiraceae > UBA2868. Next base: position 15,770 of record DFEA01000095.1, read on the forward strand.
TGCCGTTGCAGTCAACTATTTCCCCGCGTTTTGCAGGCAATATCACCGAATCATAGGACTGCTGTGAAAGCACCTGCTTCTTATACTGCTCGCCGTTATCCCTGTTAATGGCATACAGTCTGGTGCTCAAACCCATAAAAGCCAGCAGTATTACCAAAAACGATACTGCCAGCTTTTTCTGCATTTTTTCCGTAAATTTCTGATTTCTTAGGTTTTCCATTTTTATCTACCGGGGTCACACCCGAGCCGAGCTTACCAGGGCTCGTATCTGGCCCGTCCTGATCATTTCATTATCCCTTAATATCATTTGATGTCAATATACTGCCTTACATAATCATCATCATCCGTTTCATAGGAAACGATCTGATTCTCATTGGCATACTGCATCCCAAGCTCAGTCATGGCCTTAAGCTTTATTTCCTCAAGATCCACCGCACCCTTTATCCTGCTTTCGGTGTCGTCGTTCTCCGCCCTGAGAGTATTATACTGAGCCTCGAGCACGGCTATGCTCTTGACCCTGTTCGTAATATCCGACTGAAGCCTCAGATAAAGGATAAGAGCGGCACCGGTTGCCACCATCGCGCCAGTAAGGAACAGGACCCAGGCAGGATTCATCCTTGCTGCCTTTTCCCTGTTCCTCCTTGCGACATGCGACAGCTTCGGGCCCGTCTTTTCCACGCTGACCGGATCAAGCGCCCTCACCGCGTTGCCGTATACATAGCGTTCATTACCGCGCCCTGCCCCTGCGGCTCTGCCATATTCTTTTACACGTCTTTTAACTGTTCCTGCCATAAATCCCCCTCATAATGATATGGCCTCTTTCTTCTCAAACACCCTTAATTTTGCGCTTTTAGCCCTGTTATTCCTTGCCGTCTCCGTTTCCTCGGGAACTACAGGCTTTTTCGTCACCACTCTCCCTTTAGACCTTTTCCCGCAGATACAGACCGGAAAGCTTTTGGGACAGGTGCACGGAGACTCGTTCCTTCTGAAGCAGTTCTTCACAATCCTGTCCTCCAGTGAGTGAAAGGTTATGACTGCGATCCTTCCTCCCTCGGAAAGGCTGTCTATCATTTCATCCAGGCTCTCCTCAAGCACTGTAAGCTCATCGTTGAGCTCTATCCTTATTGCCTGAAAGCTCTGCTTTGCGGGATGACCCTTCTTGTTCCTTTCCCGTGCCGGAACCGCATTTTTTATGAGCTCTGCCAGCTCCGTGGTGGAAGCTATCTCCTTTTCCTGCCTTGCCGCGGCTATTTTCTGCGCGATCCTGTCAGCATACCTCTCTTCTCCGTAATCCCTCAGGACTCTCGTAAGCTCCTCCACGGAATATCCGTTTACTATATCCCTTGCGGTCAGAGCCTGCCTGCGATCCATACGCATATCGAGAGGCGCGTCCAGCTTATATGAAAATCCCCTGTCGGGAGTATCGAGCTGATAGGACGATACCCCCAGATCAAGAATGACTCCCTCCACCTTTTCCCTGTGGCATTCCCCGAGTACATTCCTGAAATTCCTGTAATTATCCCGTATGATAATCACATTTTCAAAGTCCTTTAATCGTTCGGATGCGGCCGCTACCGCCGCCTCATCCTGGTCGATACCGATCAGAAGACCGTTTTTGTTAAGGCGCCTCAGGATCTCAAACGCATGTCCGCCGCCCCCCAGTGTGCAATCCACATAGGTCCCTTCAGGCTTAACGTTCAGCATTTCTATCGATTCCCCGAGCAGAACAGATTCATGTCTGAATTCCAAGGTAGTCTCCTTTTATACGCTCAAACCCAGATCTGCCAGCTTTTCAGCTATGTCATCCATATCATCCATGCTGTTTTCCTGCTCCCACTGAGCCTTATCCCAGACTTCAATGTGATTTAAGGTGCCCGCAAATACAACATCCTTCGTCAGTCCGGCATATTCCCTGAGCCCCGTCTTTATCAGTATCCTGCCCTGTGCATCGACCTCACATATGTCAGCGCTTGCGGCAAAGGATCTGACAAGCTTTCGCGTATCCCTGCCTGAGGGAAGTGCGTGGAGCTTTTCAAGAAAGGTATTCCATTCCTCTGTCGGATATATATACAGACAGCCGTCAAGTCCCTTTGTGATCACGAAGCTCTCCCCCAGATCCTCGTGAAATCTGGTAGGTACTATTACTCTGCCCTTAGCGTCTATCTTGTGATTATACTCACCTATGAACAAGGGTAACAGTCACCTCCCACAAATAGAACTTTTCACCCACTTTCTCCCACTCTTTGACCCTATTCTAGTATAAAGGCATAAAAAAATCAAGCCCCGAAACCGGGGCCCGATCCCTTGAAAAGCCGTATATATCCACAATATATAGTATGCTCTCGCATGAAGCAGGACATGCTGCAACAACATGTTGAAATAAATAGTTTATAATTTCTTTAATTATTTTTTATACATTAAACCTGAAAAGTATAACGTCACCGTCCTGAACCACATATTCCTTTCCCTCGAGACCGACTATCCCCTTTTCCTTTGCGGCAGACAGTGATCCGCACTCAAGAAGATCCTTGTAATTGACCACCTCGGCACGTATAAAGCCTCTCTCAAAGTCGCTGTGTATCTTACCGGCTGCCTGCGGAGCCTTCGTCCCTCTTTTTATTGTCCAGGCTCTGGTCTCATCCTCTCCGGCAGTCAGGAAGCTCATCAGATTAAGTATACGGTAGCTTGCCCTTATCAGCTTGTCAAGCCCCGACTCCTTAAGGCCAAGCTCCTCAAGGAACATGGCTTTTTCATCCTCCGCAAGCTCGGCTATCTCCTGCTCTATCTGGGCACAGATAACGAATACCTCATAATCCTCCTTCTTCGCAAATTCCCTGACCTTTGCGACAAAGCCGTTGCTGGCGCCATCATCCGCAAGATCATCCTCGGATACGTTTGCTGCAAAGATGACAGGCTTTGCCGTCAGAAGGTTATAGGAGGCAAACCACTCCTCCTCGTCCTCGTCCTCCGGTTTAAAGCTCTTAGCAGGCTTGCCGTCCTCCAGATGTCGGATAAGGCGCTTAATAAGCCCTACCTCCTTTGCTATCCTTTTATCATTATTTGCGGCCCTGCCCTGTTTTGCCGCCCTTCTCTCCAGGACCTCTATATCGGCAAAGATCAGCTCCAGGTCAATGGTCTCTATATCCCTTACCGGATCGATGCTTCCGTCGACATGTACTATATTGGTGTCCTCAAAGCAGCGGACAACATGCACTATGGCATCTACCTCTCTGATATTAGCCAGGAACTGATTGCCCAGTCCCTCCCCCTTTGAGGCTCCCTTTACAAGCCCTGCTATATCCACGAACTCTATCGTCGCCGGGGTCACCTTCTTAGAGTGATACATGTCCCACAATAGCTTGAGCCGCTCATCCGGTACTGCCACCACCCCTATGTTGGGATCAATGGTGCAGAACGGATAGTTTGCCGATTCTGCCCCGGCCTTGGTAAGTGAATTAAACAATGTACTCTTCCCGACGTTGGGAAGACCGACTATACCCAGTTTCATAAATAATACCTACTTTCCTTTATTTTCAAGCTTTTCAGCCTCGTAACATCCTGTTACGTAACAATCGCGTAACAATTTGATGTTACTTTTCGTTATTTTCCGTTACCTTTTATAAAAACAGACCGTCAAGATACTCCGAAAATCTCTCAGCTTCATCAGCCTGGCTTTTACCCGTCTGATGCACATAAGTATCAACCGTTATCTTAATACTCGAATGCCCCAGCATCCTGCTTAAGAACTTGTAATTTGTGCTGTTTTCGCAAAATCTTGTAGCCATCGTGTGTCTGAGATCATGCATCGACAATCTTTTCACACCGGCCTGCTCGCACCTTTTCTGAAGTGCAGCATCATATGTGCTGTTCTTCGTCGGGTAGCCTGTTCGGTTAATGAACACAAGGTCTTTAAACTCATCCGGAGTATTATCGTTCGCGTAGCCGCCACGATTTTTTATCCCACTAAGAAGCTCATATGCCGTCTTTGTCAGCGGAACCTCCCTGATCCCATGCCTGGTCTTCGGCGGTCCCCAGCGCCACTCCTGTGTACTATATCGGAACTCCAGTGTCTTTTCAACCTTAATGATACGATTTTCAAGATCAACATTCTTCCATTCCAGTCCGATCAGTTCCCCGGTACGAAGACCGGTTTCCAGGATCAAACGGAACTGCTCATAGTAACTGTAATCTTTTGCAACCTCGATAAATCGCTTTTCCTCTTCTATTGTAAAGAAATCTATAGGCTTTCTTTCTGCTACCGGCGGCATTTTGACACCGCTTTTCGTAACGGGAGATCTTCGGATTACGTCGTTCTCATATGCAGCATAAAACATGGTGACCATAGTAAGAAGCGTTTGTTTAATGGTTCCTTCAGCGTATCCTGCCGTCGCCATATCATTAAGAACCTTCTGGCAATGGATCGGTTTCACATCCATCATTCGCATACGCCCTATAACCGGCTTCACATCAGACAGATACCTTTCCCTGTAATTTCTGATCGTATTGGCTCGCACAAGCTTTCCGCGCTGTTTCTGCCACTGTTCGAACCATTCATTAACCGTCATTCCCTCCGAGACAATGATTGCTCCGTGAGAATCGTCATGGATCGTATCAGACAGCCACTGCTTTGCATCTTTTAATTCAACAAATGTTCGCATAGCACGTGTACCATCCCGCCTCGTATAGTTGGCCACATATCTCTTGTCTGACTTCCGTTGTGTCAAACCTTTTCCCAGATCTTTACCTTTTAAATCTTTACCCAACAGTTGTCTCCGCTCCGGTCGTTGCTAAACGCGTGCCACCGGCACGCAGCAACCTTTCCCGAGATTCAAATACCCGACAATAATACCACAGCAGGTAACATTTTTCAATGTATTTTCAAATGTTACCCGCATGTAATTTCACCCAAAATCATATGTAACGGTGTTCCGCGATGTACTCTTCCAATTTCTTACGTATCACCATAGTTTTCTTTTCTCCGGTGGTGATAACAAAGCTGCAGGCAGGGTCCTTGCAGATCTCCCGAAGGCGGTTGATGCCAATTCCAAAATAAGCTGCCGCCTCATAATATGTAAGCAAATATCTGTCTTTAATAGGAACATCTATTTTTTTCTTTGGTGTTGACATGTTCATATCGCCTCCTTTCTGCCTTCTCGCTGTGTTATTTCGGTGCATTCGCCGCCGATAGCTTTTTATATATCCATGACGCTCATGGATATAAATCGATATGTCGCTTATGATTTTCAACATAGATATACGGTCTATGATTCTTCATCATATGAATCATTTTCATCATCCCCGTCTGTTTCTTCATCAGGATCAGGTTCATCATCCTCATCAGTCACTTCATCCGTATTGATTCCCCCATAAGGCTCTTCTTCGGTGATCTCCTCGGATTCAGACTCTGATATTTCCGTGATGTCTGTGTCGCTATCCTTCAGCTCATTTTCCTCGCTGACGGTTTTACTGCCCTCTGCCGAACCACTTGCATCGGATCTGCTTCTGATCTCAGTGATCTTATCCGTGACAGCCTCTTGTGTCATAGCGGTGTCCACGATTTCCTTAAGCTCGGAACCTTCAAAGCAGTAATAGTCCGGCAGATATACAGCGAACATCTCTCCGATAATGGACTTCGCCTTACGCTTAAGTTCCTCGATCTTTTTCTGGTCTTTCTTGACCTGCTCCTGAAGCTTTTCCTTATCCCTTTCCAGCTTTTTCTCCAAGCGGATCTGGGCTTCACTCTTTTGGTTTTCTTCAATTTTGATCATGATTTAAGTCTCCCTTCTTCATTCTTATGACAGTTTCTGATCATCACGCTTCTTGAGAATGATCTCTCCCCGTGCGATTGCCGCCTGTCGGTCTTCATCATATTTCCTTACAACTTCGATTTTTTTATTAAGATCATTTTTCAAGGATACCCTCTTTCTGTGTCCGTGTTGGTTCGCCTGTGCCTGCTGTTGAGATTGAAGCTGTGCTGCCTGTATCTCCTGTTCACGTCTTGCCTGTTCCTTCGCTTTCTCCTCTGAATTGTCGGATTTTATCATCTGCTCACCACCAGAAGCTGCATTGCTGCTATCAGTGTCACCGTCGCTATCGCTGTTCGTTTTATCTGTCACGAAGTTAACGGCATCTCTGATATACTCAAGCATTTTTACTTCCTCGCTGATGGGACTGGTCTTGATCTCCTCTAACTTTTTCCTGATCTCTTCCTCCAAAACAGCCAGCTTTTCATTCCACATCTGACGGCAGACTTCAAAAGACGGTTCGTCAAATCCCTGTTCGCTTAAAATACGTTTTGCCTTCTGAAACTTTGAAATTTCCGCATGATGCGCCTTGTTATACTCGTCCTGCCTTGATTTGAAAAATATCTTTCTTCCTTCGTCATAAACATGCTTGTACTTGTAATAATCATCAATCAGCGAAAGATTCTTCCTAATCCTCTTAACCTCCGCCTTTTTACTGTCGAGTCCTTCCTTTGCCTGCTTTAAAAGATCATCTTTCTCTGCTATGACCTTTTCCAGTTCATCAATGGTTGTCAAATTATTCTGCTCAATATATACCTGCACCTTGGAGACATACTGAAGATTTCCTTTCTTTGCTTTCTGTGTTCTACACTTATATCCTTCAGCGACTTCATCCCTGTGCTCGTAGTAGGTCATGACCATGTTTGAAATTGTCGGGTTCTCAATCCGATGCACTCTCTCCTTGGCTTCCTCGATCCAGCTGACCAGATCCCTGATCGCATTAAGCAGCTTGCGAATGTTGTCATTTGTCTTTTTAACCCACCTGTTCCATGAACCCTTATAGGTCTTGATCCCCCGCTTCTCCATCCGGCGCACTGCACTTCCTTCATGCACCTCCGGAATTTCATCAAGTCCACGGTCTTCATTTGAGCGATGATCAATAC
>DFEA01000110.1 GCA_002368575.1 Lachnospiraceae bacterium UBA3814
CTCATCCGGAAGCATCATGGGATCTCCTCCGGTTATCAGCACATCCCTGATCTCTTTCGTGTTTTTTATATATTCTATCGCGGCACCGATATTCTCCTCGGATTCTATCCTGTCGGTCTCCCCGATGCATCTCCTCCTCTGGCAATGTCTGCAGAACATGGCGCAGGAGCTCGTTACATTTATGATAAGACGGTTAGGATACCTCCTCGTAATGCATGGCGCGGGATTGGTATACTCCTCGCTCATCGGGTCAAGCTCACCCTCTCCGTCATTCTCTCCCGCTGAGGGCAGCGCCATCATGTTTATCGGATAGCTCATATCCTCGTAATCCATAAGCGAAAGATAATAAGGCGTTGTCGCCCACCTGTATTTCCTTGATATATCGTTTATCATCGCCGCCTCGGAATCCGAAAGCTTTATAAACTTTTCAAGCGTGGAGACCGAGCTGATCCTGTGAGAAAGCTGCCAGTGCCAGTCATTCCAGTCATTCTCTGAGGCTCCGAAATACTCCATTATCTCCTGCTTATGCTTCTTTGAGATAATATCCCTCTTTCCGGCGGTTTCCCGAAGGAACTCCTCCTTAAAGGCCAGATAATCCTCTATCTCACCGTAAAGCTCAGCTGCCCTGTTTAAAGATATCTCTCTTTTCCTGTCCATCCGTTTCCTCCCTGCTCTCAAGGAGCTGTCTGTTTATCCGCTCCCGCAAGCACAGCTGCCTTTTCCTTTTCATATCTTTCCGACTTTTCCTCCCATACCCTTACATATCTTTCGTCGTCCCTGTGGGAGGCTATGTCATAATTTGCCTTAAGATAATCTGCCAGATACACGCTGAATTTTTCGGCCCCGTATGTATTGAGATGGCTTCCCTCATCCGGGGAATCCGTACTGTAATCGATCCCCATCTCATCAGAGAGCACGTCAAAATTAACATAGCTTATCCCGTAGGGCTCTGCCAGCTTACGTATCTGCTCATCATAATACGTGCTCCAGTTATCCGAAAGGCTGGGAAGCTTCATAAGGAACAGGGAGACGTTCTCTCTTTTGCAGAGCTCAAGTATCTTTATAAGATATTCCTTATTACGGGAGGAAAGGATCGTCTCCCCGCGGCTCTTTCCCGCGTATTCTCCCGGCCTTCTGTCAGGCACGGTCTCTGTTTTCACAAAATCGATAATGTACCCGTTATGGTCCACGGAGGGCTCTGAGAAGGCATATTTCCAATCCTCTGCGCTAAGCTCCTTCCACCTGGTATGGAAGCGCAGCACGGGAAACAGGTATTCTATAAACCTCTCCTCACTGCCCTTTGCGGCCATGACCGCCCGGTACTTTGACAGCGACAGGCGCATCCCGTCAAGAGCCTTTCTGTTTGAGGGCTCCTCAACGAAACGATCATCATATTTGATAAAGCCCACGTCAAGGACCACCATCTCCGGCCTGTTTCTGCTTTTCAGGGCATCCTCTATCATATAATAGGAGGTCCACATGGGCTGGGAGGCATTTCCCCTGTCGTAGGACGTAAATCCGGCGCGCTCCCACAGTATCACAGGCACCACCGCGCTGAATACGGTCGAGGACCCCACAAAGATAACATCCGGCGCAAGCTCCTCCTTATAGAAATCCGCGGTTATCCTTCCGTCCTGATTTTCACTCACATATTTAGGCATCAAAACACGATTTAACACTGTCAGAAAAAGCGCCGCAGCCAGTGCCTTCAGAATTAATGAAATTATGATTTTATTTTTTGATCCCGATCCGTTCATTTTCCGTCAGAAATTCAGATATATAAACGCCTTGGCGTCATATCCCATGCCATAGCTTCCAAACACCGTTACAAGAGTGATAAGGCTAAACAGCACAGCCCACTGAGCGGGGACTGGCAGCTTGAATATCCGCTCCCTTAAGCTTCCCTTCCTCTGAAGCAGGCTTACCGACAATAAGATAACAAGCGCTGCCACCGCGACCCTAAACTCCTCTGCCGGAAGGGAAAGCTCATTGAACACGACATCCCAGGTAAAGCTTCCCCAATCCTTAAAGGCATCTCTTATGGTCTCAAAGCCCGCACGTACACCCGCGGAAATATCAAACACTCTCAAAAAAGCCATGAGCCAGAAGGTCTTAAAGACCCTGTACAGCTTAAGGACCGGACCTCCCTCCTTAAGTCCAAAGCGTTCGATAAGCCTCAGTGAGAGCGGTTCAAGCTCGGTACCCAGGATTATGAAGAAGCAGTTTAACAGCCCCCATACCACATACCTGTTTTCCGAACCGTGCCACATTCCCGTTGCCGCCCAGACAATGACCATCGGCAGATACAGCGGTATCCTCTTTCCCAGTCCCTCGCTTATATGTGACTTCACCCATTTTGAGAGCTTAAGCATCCATTTAGCCACGGAAAGGGGATAAAAGATGTAATCCTTGAACCAGGTTCCCAGAGTGATATGCCATCTCCTCCAGTACTCCGCGATATTCTTTGAAAAGAAGGGCCTTTCGAAGTTCTCCGTTATCCTTATCCCGAACATTTCACTTACGCCCAGTGCCACGTCGATCCCTCCGGAAAAGTCGCCGTAGATCTGCATGGAATAAAAGAATACCGCAAGAAGCAGGTATATACCCTTATAGCCCTCACGCATGGCTATAGAGGCTTCCACGTAGGAAGACAATCTGTCAGCGATCACTAACTTCTTAAAAAGCCCCCACATTATCCTGTAAAGGCCCGATCTTATCCTTAAAAGATCAAAATCCACCGCCTTAAAAAGCTCGGGCATGAGCTCGCCGAAACGGCTTATCGGTCCCTGGATTATCTGGGGGAACCAGGAAACGAAGAGCGCGAACCTGAAAAAATTATGCTCTGCTTCATATTTTCCGTAGTAAATATCAATAAGATACCCCATAGACTGAAAGGTATAAAAGGAAATACCAAGGGGCAGCATCAGATTTAAGAAGGGAACAAAATCCGTAATGCCAAATGTGCTCAGTCTGAAAAGATTAAAGTACGCTATAACAGGATCCGCGTATTTGAAAAACACCAGTATCCCGAAATTCAAAAGCAGGCACGCAAACAAAAGCCACTTCTGCTTCTTCTTTGTGGCCGCCTTGTATTCCCTCTTCTCCTCCTTCGAAAGCCTGTCCCTGTTATCCTTAAGATACTGCTTCTGCTGAAGATTCCTCTTTTCAAGAGAAAGCGCGAAGGCATAGGTGGAGGCAGTCGTAAAGAGAATAAAGAATATCCTGTTTACACCGGTGAGCAGATAAAAATACCAGCTTGCGGCAAGCAGCACACACCATTGCCATTTCTTCGGGACCGCATAATAAATAAGCAGGCATACTATAACAAAGCCCGCAAACCTGAGCGAGATAAAAGACATTTCAATAACCCTGCGGCAGGTGCCTACTCCTCCATCAGATTCTGAACCAACTCATAGATCGCCTGAGCGGAATTGAAGTTCTCAGGGGTCATGTGCTCAGCCGTGATCTCGATATCGAACACATCCATAAGCTCCCCGACTATCGTTACGATATCAAAGGAATCAAATATCTTCTTATCGATAAGTCCCGTTTCGATTTCGTAATCGACCTCCGGATGAACAGATTTAAGGATCTCTATAACGTCCTCCATAAAATTACCTCCAGTTGATTTTTATTATTTCCTACAGCATTTCCTTTAACGCCGCCCTGTCCGTCTTCCCGCGTGCGTTAAGCGGCATTTTATCAAGCCTGTGAACGACATTGGGCAGCATATAATGCACAAGCTTCTTTTTAAGCACCTCAATAAGCTCTGTGGGATCGTATTCCTCAGACTCATAAAACAGTACGATCTTCGATTTGACAGGCTCGAACAGGCAGCATGCCGCCTTCATCCCGTGAAGCGACGAAACGACCGTTTCGATCTCTCCAAGCTCGATCCTGTGTCCCATATGCTTTATCTGAAAATCCTTTCTGGAAACGAAAACAAGCTCATGCCTTTCGTTATATTTCGCAAGATCCCCCGTCCGGTAGATCTTCTCGGGATAATACGGGTTGAGTGGATTCTGTACAAACACCTCATCCGTCTTCTCCCTCGCGTTATAATATCCGAGCGCCAGACAGCTCCCCTTAACGCAGATCTCCCCCGTGACATCCTTTCTCCTGATGAGCTTGTTATCCTCATCTAACAGCAGTATCTCTGTATTCTTAAAGGGTGAACCGATGGGGATCGTTTCATCGTCGGCAAATTCCCTGTCAACGATATAATAGGTACATACCCCGGTTATCTCCGTAGGCCCGTAGATCTGTACAAACTTCGCGTCCGGATAATACTGCCTCCAGTAGTTATAGCATTTTGTCGGCATGGACTCGGCTCCGAAAATGATCGTTCTCAGATACCCTGGACGAATGGATTTGAACCCCTTGAACACGGAGACCATCTTCATCGCGGAGGGGACCCACCTTATGGTCGTTATCCTGTATTCCTCAAGAAAGCTCAAAAGCTTTAAGGGAATGGAAAAGTACTCGGTCGGTACTATCCCCATGCTTGCTCCCGCCGACAGCGTACAGTAAATATCTATGAGCGACGCGTCAAAATAAAACGGGGCCTGATTTGCGATAATATCCTCAGAGGTTATGCCGATCTCATCGTTAAAATGATCTATGTAATCAATCAGCGACCTGTGGGAAACCACGACCCCCTTGGGAACTCCGGTCGACCCTGAGGTATACAGGACATAGACCGGGTCCATATCCAGAGCTGCATCAAGCCTCCCCGCTATAAGCCCGTCGTCCGCCTCCGTCTCGATCATCTCCTCAAAAATATACACGTTCGGGGAAAAGGTCTTTGCCATATCAAAATGAGAGATATCAGTTATGATAGCCGCGGGCTTCAGATTCTCTACTATCAGCGACAGCCTGTACTCCGGCATGGAGGTATCGAGCGGAACATAGAAATTCCTGCTCATCACCGTTCCAAAATACGCGCAAAGGACCCTGGGAGCCTTGTCCATATATATAAGTACCGGCCTGCATACCGTATTCAGCTTTTTTATAAGCTTGCAGGCAACCGCCCGTGAAGCCTTATAAAGCATTTTGTAGGTATACCCGCCCGCCTCGTCAAAATATGCCGTTTTTTCAGGAAAACGCTCCGCCGAGCGTGTAAGATAACCGATTATATTATTCATAAAATACACCCTGCTGCGCCGATCCGCCTGTGGATTGAGCGATCACAGCATCATCCACCCGGGAAGGCTTTTTACTTCATTGTCCCGTTCCTTCAGGTAAGCCCTGGGATAAACCGTCAGATGTCCCTTTCCTCTGTTAAGGAGAGCCGCCCACTGGCTGAAGGTGGAATTTGCTATTATATTATGCCCGCACAGGGACATAAGCTGCATATCCCGAAAGCTCGCCTCTCCCCTGTTGTGACTGATCACCCGCCTGTTTTTTATAAAACCGAGCTCCGACTCGGCACGTTCCGGATCATCCGAAAAAATATATAGCTTAAGTCTCTCCATGTCAAGTCCCGCCCGATCGCACAAAAGCCTGACCGCTGACTCGTAATAATCCCGTGAAAGGACCCTGAACATATCCTTGTATTCCTTAAGGTAATCTCCGCGCCTTAAGTGAATGCTCACCGAATGCTCCCTATCCTCTTTTATCTCCTCGGAAAGCTCCTTATTTTTCCCGCGCTCTTCCTCTGTCTCTCCGAAAAAGCCCTCTGAAAAATCAGGAAAGACAAAGGCGGCGACCGCCTCTGAAAGCACCTTGCAAAAGAACCTTTCCTCCGTCCAGAAGCCCGTAAAATAATAGTCCCTGCTTAAGTCAAGGGAGTGCACGAGCTGATACGCATCATAAGCCCCGGGCAGTGACATGCCTGTGCCCAAAGCATCCGCCCCGTTCTCATCTATCAGGAAGGGAAGCCTCTTTTTCATTGTAAATTCTCTTATTACACGGTTGGGGTACCGCCTGAGGTCTTCAAAGCGCACTGCCCCCTTCTCACTGAAGCGCCCCTTATATTCCCTGCCATTTTTAAAGGAGGTCATGCTCCCCGGCATTAACAGGTTCGGAATAAGGCCTGTCGCCCTGAAAAGCTCCGCATAGCCTGCTTCCTCTATCGAAAACCCGGGATTATGCCCGAATATCCTCTGAAGCTCATAGCCATGATGATCATTATGGGCGTAGAACCAGGTAAGATCAGCCTTTACCGTGGCCTCGGGATAAAGCCTCTTTAAGAGAAGATAAAAGCAGTATTGAAACATCTGGTTACCCAGACCGCTTGTGATCCTGACAACGAGCATTCTGAAACTGTCTCCGCCTTCTTTTTATCTGTAAACATATAGCTGCTTTATGCCGGCTGTACCTCGTAAGGACCCTCTTCTACCGTTTATCGGGGGAACGGCCGTCTGCGGCCGGGCGCCGTAAAATACCGTGCAGCAGCTTTTCCAGCACTGTTCTGAGGCTGAAGGTAAGAAGCGATGTTTTCCTGCCCTTCATTACCACCTCTTTTATGTTATATTCATACATATCCTTTAAGAACCGGTAATTTTCCTTATCCGGTCTCTTCAGGAAAAGCTTCAGGGCCATGCCGAAATCCTTCCTGGCCCTTATGGAGGAATATTCCGTAAGCCCGACGGCGTTTTCCACCCACTTCATCATGGTCTGTGAAAGATAACAGTCGTCACGTATCAGATCCCGTTCAAGCGCCAGTGAGTTCCAGTTGCTTCCGCCCTTCTTTTTCACATATCTCCAGGCGCTCATGCACTCATCCATCCTCCAGATGTCCCCCTGGATAAGAAGAAAGAGAAGTATAACGGCATCATCTACGAAATCGTGAGCCCTGTAGAGGATGGTATAGTCATATTTTTCGGCGGGATAGATATTCCTGGAAACAAGAGTCGCGTAATGCCCGGCCCAGTGCCCCGAATATTTAAAATCCTCAAAGGTATACCTGCCGCCGAAGTCATAAAGCTCTCCGATCCGAAGGATCTCCGCGTCCCTTATCTCCTCGCCGTTTTCGTCGACCATGACGCAGGAATGGGTACAGGCAATGTACTCCTTATGGGCATCGAGAAAGCCGACCTGCTTCCTCAGCTTATCAGGGTCCGTCCAGTAATCGTCTCCCTCAATGTAGGCAAGGTATTCCCCCCTGCACTGCTTCGTGGTCTCATAAACGTTAAGCGTAGGCCTTCCGGTATTCGTTTTTCTCGGGACGAAACGGGCAGACACCCTTCCGCGACCGCCCAAAGCGCCCTCTGATGCTTCAGGCTCCTCAGAATGAAGGTATTCCTCAAGTACCCTCTCTATGATCTCCCTGGTGGAATCCGTGGAGCAGTCCTCGCCTATGACCACCTCAAAATCAAAGTCCGTCCTCTGGGAAAGAACGCTCCTTAAAGCCCTTTCCACATACCTTTCATGATTATAGGTTATAAAGATAACGCTGAGCTTAACATTCACACGACCTGTCCTACCTTCCCGTTATCCACCCTGAATACCATCTGGCAGTTTTCTATGGTGGTCAGCCTGTGAGCGATGATGATAAGAGTCTTTCTTCCCATAAGACTGTCGATCGCTTCCATTACCGCAGCCTCTGTCTCATTGTCAAGGGCCGACGTAGCCTCGTCAAGCACCAGTATCTCGGGGTCATCGTAAAGTGCCCTTGCGATCCCTATCCTCTGACGCTGGCCTCCGGAAAGCCGGACCCCTCTCTCGCCCACCATGGTATCAAGCCCGTCCTTCAGGCCCTTTACGAAATCATAAAGCTGAGCCTCCCTGAGAGCCTCCCAGACCTTATCCTCGTCTATGTCCCGGGCCTCTATTCCAAAGGCCACGTTATCCCTTATGCTCTCATCCGAAAGATAGATGGACTGGGGAATGTAGGCAAGCTTCTTAGACCACTTAAGCGGGTTTTCATGCACGTTCATATCCCCGTAGAAGACCGCTCCCGAGGTCGGAGTAAGTATCCCCAGTATGATATCGGCCATGGTCGATTTTCCCGCGCCGCTCGGACCTACCATCCCCACGGCACAGCCAAGGGGGATCTCAAAGCTCACGTCCTTAAGCACGTCCCGATCGCTCCCGGGATACCTGTAGGTCACCCGGTCAACTCTTATGGAGACCGGTTCGCGTGATCTGTCAGAAACAGCGGGCACGCCCTCCGACATATCCCTTACCTGATAGTCCTTCATATCCTCGGTGTCCTTCATATCCCTGTAAATAAGGTCCACGGAGGGCTTTAGGAAGATTATCAGATTAGCGTAATTATTTATCTTTGATACCGAGGGCAGGAGCTTAAAGGCAGCCACGGCAAAGGCCGAAAGCTCCGTTATCATCGTCGAAAGCTCGGTCCCCTGTCCCAGCTTTATCAGAAGAACGATGAGGATGGCGCTTACGCAGACCGTTTCGATAAGATATTTGGGCACGTTTCCAAGGATATTATCGTTCCTTACCGCCCTCATCTTCTCACGCCCGCAGGAAACAAAGGCGTTTACAAAATAGCTTTCCCTGTGAAGGATCTTTATATCCTTGACCGCTCCCAGGGCCTGGTTTATGGACTGATGCATCTTACCGTCGTAGAGCTGATTGATCCTTCCGTACTCCCTGGCCTTATTCTTAAACAGGAGCATATATGCCCCTGTGAAAAGCGCAAGGATAAAGACCACGAATACCGTTATAAACCAGTCCACCACAAAGAGGTATACGCACAAAAGCAGGCAGATCAGAGCCTCCGAAAGCAGTGAAAAGACCGAAAGCAGCATCTGGAACAGCCTTTCGGAGTCCAGCATCACATTCCTTACCATCTCCGCCGAGTTTTTATCAAGGTGATAGGTATAGGGCTTCTTAAGATAGCAGTCGATCAGCCTTCCCATGAGCAGCAGCTGATTATCGTATATAAACCTGTACTGGATATAATTCAGCCACAGCAGGTAAGCGTTCTTTATAACATATACGAGTATAAGCCCGAGAGTAATAAAAATATAGAACTCTCTGTCCGACTTCATATGAAATGTCTCATATACTCTGCTTAAGAGAGGACTCCTGTGTATCCTTCCCGGATCCGTTATGATCGAAACGAGACCGGTGATGAGAGAAACTCCCGCAAGCTCAAAAAGCGCTCCGATAAAAAGCCCGATGCAGAGCGCCGCCGACTGAAGCTTCTGTTTCTTTGTAAATATATAGCTAAGCCTGGAAAAAATCTCCATAAGCCACGACTCCGCCTTTTTCCGAGATGCAGATCAACTGCCGTACACTATACGGCCCCGCGCTTTATAACGGACCTCTCCCAGAGATAAGGGTAGAGCATGCTCCACGCCTTCTCCCCATCCGCAAAGCTTGCGTTTTCGTCCTTTATTACATGAAGGACGGCGGCCCTGACCTCAGCGGGATCTATAAGCCCGCATTCGGCAAAGTCCTTCGACGCAAGCATATCCGTAAAAAACTCCTTAAGCGGGCCCTGCATCCATTCTACTATCGGGGTGTTAAAGCCCGTCTTTGTCTTTCTGTAAGCAATCTCCCGCGGCATGAAGGGCGCCATCGCATCCCTCACGACAGCCTTGGAATACCCGCCATGAAGCTTGCTTCTCCAGGGAAGAGACATGGCATAGCTGACGATCCTGTGATCCATAAAGGGCATCCTTATCTCCACGCCGTTCGCCATGCTGTACCTGTCATAATTTCTTAAAAGGGTAGGAAGTATGTTTTCATGGGAGGAGGCGTAAAGTATACGGTTTAAGGTATCCATCCTCTCATACGCGGGCCTGCCTGCTGCCCTTACCTCCTTATAACGCTCCTTATGCGCCTTCAGCCTGTCAGCAAGGCGTCCCTTTAAATATTTCAGGTATACAGCCGTTTTTCCGTTTTTCTTTAGGGCGGTATTGCCGTTGTCCTTAGGAAAGCTGTCGATATAGGCGCTTAAGACCATATCCCGCTCCTTACTGTCAGCCGCGTCCTGAAGGGCATTTATGAAATCAAAGGTGTAGCCCCCGAAAAGCTCATCCGCACCGTGACCGTCTATCGTAACGACGACCCCGTTTTCACGGAGCGTCCCGTACAGGAGCATCATCGGTA
>DFEA01000024.1 GCA_002368575.1 Lachnospiraceae bacterium UBA3814
AGCTTTTCTATAAAAATCGCTTTTCATCAAGTGAGTTGCGCAAATGCTCAGATACGGACTTTTTTATGATCTGCATATCCCGCCGGGGCGACGAGGATATTAAGGTTATGAAGCGATTATCCTGGCCCCTGTCGAATGGACTTGCTTCCGGTTTTATGCTATCATAAAAAAAAAATAATTTCCAATGCATCGCAGGAAGAGGTGATCATATGCTTAAAAAGGTGCAATATCCCGAGAAACCTGAAAAGGAGGAGCTCAAGAGAAGGCTTAAGGCGGCAAGGGAGGAGCTGTTTTCGAGACAGATGCTGCTTAAGGAAAAGAAACTTCCGGTAATAGTGCTGATGGAAGGCTGGGGGACCTCCGGAAAAGGAACGATCATCGGGGGAGTCATACAGAGTATCGATCCCAGGTTCTTCAAGGTAAGCGCTGTAACTGAGCCTACAAAGGAGGAAAGGAGAAAGCCATGGCTTGCAAGGTATTTTGAAAAGATACCGGAGGAGGGGAAATTCCAGTTTTATGACAGCGGCTGGATGGATGAGATAACGAGAGAGCGCCTGAAGGGAATGGATGATGCCCCGTATAAGGAGAGGCTTAACAGTGTCCGCCGCTTTGAGAGGACCCTTACCGACAACGGATATCTTGTTTTCAAATTCTTCTGTGACATAACCCAAAAGGAGCAGAAGAAGAGGATAAGCCTGCTTGAAGATGTATTAGACACCGAATGGAGGATAGATAAATACGATAAATGGCAGAACAGGCATTATGATAAATGCCGCAGGGTCTTTGACGAATATATAGAGGCTACCAATACCCCCAACGCTCCCTGGTATATCATCGATTCGAGCAGCAGAAAATGGGCGGAGCTTCAGATCCTCACCGTGATAAATGAAGGGCTTAAGGACGCGATGCAGAACGAGGCGCGAAACGTCCCCGTGATGCAGAATACCTTTAAGCTTAAGAAGATGCCGCTATTAAAGGACATTCCTCTTAACAGGTCACTGTCGGAGGCGGAGTATGAAAGGGAGCTTGAGGAGCTTCAGGATAAGCTCAGGGCGCTGCATAACAGGCTCTACCGGTTAAAGGTACCCGTCATCATCTGCTATGAGGGATGGGATGCCGCTGGAAAGGGCGGAAATATCAAGCGCATAACCGGGGCTCTTGATCCCCGGGGCTTTGAGGTCCATCCCATAGCCTCGCCAGAGCCTCATGAAAAGGCAAGGCACTTTCTGTGGAGGTTCTGGACAAGGCTTCCGAAGGACGGGCATATCGCCATCTTTGACCGGACCTGGTACGGAAGGGTGATGGTGGAGAGGATCGAAGGCTTCTGCAGTGAGAACGACTGGAAGCGGGCCTATAATGAGATGAATGAATTTGAAAAGGAGCTTAAGGACTGGGGAGCGGTGATCATCAAGTTCTGGGTCCAGATAGATAAGGATACTCAGCTTAAGCGCTTTACCGACAGACAGAACACTCCGGAAAAGCAGTGGAAGATAACCGAGGAGGACTGGCGCAACAGGGAAAAATGGGATGCCTATGAGACTGCCATTAATGAAATGCTTGCAAAGACCAGTACGGATTTCGCTCCCTGGCATATCCTTGAGTCTGTCGATAAGAAATACGCAAGGATAAAGGCACTGAGGATAGTAGTGGAGGAGCTTGAAAAGGCTCTTAAATAAGCAGACCGGCTGAGACCGGGATATGGTCATGAAAAAAGAAAAGTTAGAACATATAAAGGAAATACGGGGAGCAAGGAGTCTTTACGGCTCCTTTCTTTCGGTGACACTTATCCCTCTTGTGATATTCGGGATAGTGGTCACCATATACAGCTCCCTGACACTCATAAGGGATGTACAGACTGAGGCGGAAAACAATCTGAAGAATGTATCCCTCACCCTGTCAGAGGCCTATAACAACATGTATGACGGTGATTTCAACGTCGTGATCTACGGAGATGACATAGATTTCTACAAGGGTGATCACAAGCTTAACGGCGAGTACGATATGCTGGATACGATCCATGACAGTGCCGGGCTTGATATATCCCTGTTCTTCTATGATACCAGGCTCCTTACGACTATTAAGGACTCTGAGGGCAACAGATATGTGGGGACCGGTGCAAACCCCGCCATCGTGAATGATGTCGTCGCCAACAGGGAGGGAAGGTTTTATAATAACATTGTTATTAATGATGAGGATTACTATGTTTACTATCTTCCCCTTATGTCCAACGACCAAAAGACCTGCCTTGGGATGATAGGAGTCGCGGAGACCTCGGCGGCGGTAAGCGGCATGGCCGTTAAGGGTGTCGTAAGAAACATGCTCATCATGCTGGTTGCGACCTTAGCCACCGCCCTCATCATTGTCCACTTCACCTCGGGTATCATTTCGGTGATAAAGAAGATCATGAGGTTTACGGATGATATAGCAAGGGGCGATCTTTCCACGGAGCTTGATCCTGCGGTGGCAGGCAGGAGCGACGAGCTTGGAGAGATGGGAAGGCTGGTGACAAAGCTTCGCGGCTCCTTAAGGAGGCTCATTGAGAGAGATGCCCTTACCGGTATCTTTAACAGAAGATATGCGGTAAACAGGCTTACTGAATATAAGATGACCGGGGTAAGGTATTCGGTGAGCATCGGGGATATAGATTTCTTCAAGAAATTCAATGATACCTACGGTCATGAATGCGGAGACGTGGTGCTTAAGGAGGTGGCAAGGGTCTTACGGGAGAGCCTGCAGCCCTACGGCTTTGCGGCCAGATGGGGCGGGGAGGAATTCCTGCTCGTGTTTGACAATATCGAAGGGGAGCGCGCCGGAGAGATAACCCGTGAAACACTGGATAATATACGTGCCATGGAGGTAAGGCATGAGGATATGGTGCATAAGGTGACCATGTCCTTCGGCGTGACCGAATCGGATAAGGAAAGGACCATGGACGAGGACGTAAACGCAGCCGACGTGCTGCTCTACGAGGCCAAGGAAACCGGCAGAAACCGGGTGGTCAGCAAAAAGGTGGAGGTCTGACAACCGGTTGACAGTTTGTTGAAATGTGCGTATCATTGTGAGGTATAGCGCAGAGAGGAGAAGCAAAATGGGTAAGGAACTCGAAAAAACCTACGATCCTCATGGACTTGAGGACAGAATATACGCAAAATGGCTTAAAAACAAATATTTTCACGCGGAGGTGGATAAAAGCAAAACCCCCTTTACCATAGTGATCCCGCCTCCGAATATCACCGGGCAGCTTCATATGGGACATGCCCTTGACAATACCATGCAGGATATCCTCATCAGATATAAGAGGATGCAGGGGTATAATGCCCTCTGGCAGCCCGGGACGGATCATGCCAGTATCGCTACCGAGGTCAGGATAATCGAGACCCTAAAGAAGGAAGGGATAGAAAAGGAGGAGCTGGGAAGAGAAAAGTTCCTTGAACGGGCCTGGGACTGGAAGAAGGAGTACGGCGGCAGGATAGTGGAGCAGTTAAAGAAGCTCGGCTCCTCCTGTGACTGGGACAGAGAGCGCTTCACAATGGATGAGGGCTGCAACAGGGCCGTTACGGAGGTCTTCGTAAAGCTTCATAAGAAGGGCCTCATCTATAAGGGCAGCAGGATAATCAACTGGTGTCCGGTGTGCAATACCTCCATTTCCGATGCGGAGGTGGAATACGAGGATCAGGCAGGACATTTCTGGCATATAAAATACCCCTTTATAGAGGACGACGGCACCGTCAGCACCACCCGCTTTATCGAGTTTGCCACCACAAGACCGGAAACTATGCTGGGAGATACCGCTGTTGCGGTAAACCCGGAGGATGACAGATATAAGGACCTGATCGGGAAGAAGCTGATGCTTCCCTTTGTAAACAGGGAGCTGCCGATAATAGGCGACTCCTATGTGGATATGGAATTCGGGACCGGCGTTGTAAAGATCACTCCCGCTCATGACCCTAACGATTTTGAGGTAGGAAAGCGTCATGGCCTGCCCGAGATCAATATCCTTAACGACGATGCCACGATCAATGAAAACGGCGGCAAGTTCTGCGGAATGGACCGTTATGAGGCAAGAAAGGCCATCGTCAAGGAGCTTGACGAGATGGGGCTCCTTTCAAAGATAGAGGATCATGCCCATAATGTAGGGACACATGACCGCTGCGGCACCACCATAGAGCCTATGGTGAAGAAGCAGTGGTTCGTTAAGATGGACGAGCTCATAAAGCCCGCGGAGGAGGCCGTAAGAAATGGTGATATCAGGCTGATCCCGAAGAGGATGGAGAAGACCTACTTCAACTGGACCGAAAACATCAGGGACTGGTGCATCTCAAGACAGCTGTGGTGGGGGCACAGGATCCCTGCCTGGTACTGTGACGACTGCGGAGAGACCGTCGTGGCGGGGTCTGCGCCTGAAAGGTGCCCTAAATGCGGAGGCGTTCATCTTACCCAGGACCCGGACACCCTTGACACCTGGTTTTCATCCGCGCTGTGGCCCTTTTCGACCCTTGGCTGGCCTGATGAGACCGAGGAGCTTAAATATTTTTACCCTACTGACGTTCTTGTAACAGGCTACGATATCATCTTTTTCTGGGTCATAAGGATGATCTTTTCCGGATATGAGCAGATGGGGGAAAGGCCCTTTAAGACCGTGCTTTTCCATGGCCTGGTAAGGGATTCCCAGGGCAGGAAGATGTCCAAATCCCTTGGCAACGGGATAGATCCTCTTGAGATAATCGACAAATACGGGGCGGACGCCTTAAGGCTTACGCTGATAACGGGCAATGCTCCGGGAAATGATATGAGGTTCTATTATGAGAGAGTGGAGGCCAGCCGGAATTTTGCCAACAAGGTCTGGAACGCCTCACGTTTCATCATGATGAACATGGATGGGAAGGATGTCAGAAGGCCTGCCCCGGAGGAGCTTGAGCCCGTTGACAAATGGATAATGAGCCGCCTTAACAGCGTTGTAAGGGAGGTCACCGAAAACCTCGACAGGTTTGAGCTGGGAATAGCGGTCCAGAAGGTATACGATTTTATCTGGGACGAATTCTGCGACTGGTATATCGAAATGGTCAAGCCGAGGCTCTACGACTCGGACGATAAGGGCTCACAGAACGCCGCCCTCTATACCCTTAAGGCTGTGCTCACTGATGCGCTTAAGCTGCTGCATCCCTATATGCCCTTTATCACCGAGGAGATTTTCTGCACTCTTACCGGAGAGGAGTCGATAATGATATCCTCCTTCCCCGTGTACAGCCCGGAAAGGAGCTTCCCCGAGGATGAGAAGAACATAGAGCTCATAAAGGAAGCCGTAAGAGGCATAAGGAACGTAAGGACCGAGATGAATGTGCCTCATAACAGAAAGGCGCATGTGTTCATAGTTTCGGAGAATGAAGAGGTAAAGAAGGCCTTTGAGGAGGGAAAGCTTTACTTTGCTTCCCTTGCATCGGCTCAGGAGGTCACCATAAGCTCTGATAAGGGTGATGCGGGTGATGATGCGGTCTCTGTAGTTACCTCCGGGGCAAACATCTACATCCCCTTTGCCGAGCTCATAGATATGGAAAAGGAGCTTGAGAGGCTTAAGAAGGAGGAGGAGAGGCTTAAGGGAGAGCTTGCGAGGGTAAACGGAATGCTCAACAATGAAAGGTTTATGAGCAAGGCTCCTGAGGCAAAGATAAACGAGGAAAGGGAGAAGCTTGCAAAGTATACGAGAATGATGGACGAGGTAAGGGAAAGGATATCGCAGATCAGGGCCTGATAAAGCTGTAAATGCTCCGGCCGGAAACGGACCGGAGGGGCGGGCTAAGACTCAGCCCGCCTGCTCCGATTCGGTCTGTGCGGTTATATAGTCCTTTGCGTCGATCGCGTTCTGGCTTTCAGGAAAAAGGCGGATGACTTCATTATAAAGCTCATCTGCTTTTTTTGTGTCCCCGCTCTGTCTGTAGGCATGTGCGAGGTTCATGAGCATGTCGGAATCGGTGCGGTCAAGCTCCCAGGCCTTCTCGTAGGCGTCTATCGCGGATGCGTAATCGTTCTGCCGTATGGCGGAGCGTGCCTTCCCGATGTAATCCGCAATGGCGGCAGAGCCGGCGGTATCGCTCAGCTTGTTAAAGAGCGCCTTAAAGCCGGAGGAAGCCCCCTTAAGGTATTCGGGATCTATATTGGAAAGAGCATCAATAACCTCTGTGCTGGCCTCGGGATCATTAATGTACGCCATGGCCGCCATCTCAAGATAATCGTTGTCCGTAAGCTGACCGGAGGCCCCGGTAAGGGAATCAAGCTCCGCCTTCAGCTCCTCGTTCTCCTTACGCAGGCTGTCAAGGGACCTGGTGATCTCCTGGGAATTAGCCTTCTCGGCGGCAAGCTCCTCGCTGACCTGCTTGTACTGCTCATCATAGCCGCTTGTTTCACGATCAAGCCGCGAGGGAAGGATAAGAAACCAGCAGATAGCCACCCCTACAAGAACACCGATCACTATATTTATTATGGAGGACATGCCGGCCCGCTCTCTCGGGATGGAGGGCTGTATTATGGTATCGTTGCCGCTCTGGTAGCTAATGGTCTCTATGGCGTCCCTGCGCTTCCTCTTATCCTCCGAGTGCTCCGCGATCTCCTTAAGAGCCTCGTTCGTGATCTTAAGATAATGACGGGAGGTGGTGTTGTTGACATCGATGGAAAGCGACTTGAGCAGCGTCCTCCTGGCCTTGGAGTAATCCTGGGCGTCTATATAAAGCAGCGCCAGGAGCTGGTAGCCCCTTATAAGGTTTTTGTTGATCGACAGGATCTTCTTAAGCTGTATCACAGCCAGGTCCCTGGTATCCTGATAGCAGTAATGCAGAGCCTGGTTGAACTTCTTAAGAGTCTGGCTGATGGTGTCAAGGGCCGCAGGGCTTGACTGGAGACGGTTTATATATTCGTCGGCTATGTTCTTCTTGCTCTCAAAGTTCTTGCTGATTATC
The DNA here is from genome assembly GCA_002368575.1 of Lachnospiraceae bacterium UBA3814. Taxonomy (GTDB): domain Bacteria; phylum Bacillota; class Clostridia; order Lachnospirales; family Lachnospiraceae; genus UBA2868. The sequence goes on from DFEA01000024.1 coordinate 6,951, forward strand.
CACTCGGAAAGGGCAAGCACAACCTCTCCCATTTCAAAATAGACAAGCCCCAGAAGGTTCCTTGCGTCGATGTTCTTTTTGTTGTATTTAAGACTGAGCCTCAGGCTTTGCACCGCGCCGGAAAGATCCCTGACCCGGGCCTTGTCAAGCCCCTCGTTGTAAAGGGCGTTGGAGGCGCTGACTATTCTTTTGTATATCCTGACATCAGCCCCGCAGGCGGGACAGACCGGACCTTCATTCAAGCGGCTGCTGCATGAATAGCATTTCATTTTCTGCCGCCCTTTCTCTTTCCTGCTTCATCATTTCAAGCATTATATCCGTCATATCGGTCAGAGTATGGTTATAGACCACATCCTCGATCTGCTCTATTTCCATGCTCGGCTCGAATTTCTTTAATTCCTCTTCAAAATTCAGCATCCCTTACAGCCTCCGGAGCAGCAGCCCCTCTTATCCCAGCAGTAGGTACACAGCTTGTCCCTGCTAATGCCTACGGCCTGTGTCATATCGTCAAGCCGGTTAAACCTCAGAGAGGTAAAATTGAGCTGCTTTCTGATCTCATCCACCATTTCCCTGTAATTCACGGAATCGGGATCGGCATAGTCTGAAAGCACCTCGTCCGAAACATCCTCACCTTCGCGTTCCTTTATTATCCTTCTGGTGATGAGGTCATATTCAGAGCTTGAACGCGAAAAGTTAAGGAAGCGGCATCCGTAAAGAAGAGGAGGACAGGCGGGCCTTATGTGGACCTCCCGTGCGCCGCTTTCGTAAAGGAATTCCGTAGTCTCCCTCATCTGGGTCCCGCGGACTATTGAATCATCTATAAGGAGCAGCGACTTGCCCCTGATAAGCGCGTCAACGGGGATGAGCTTCATCCTTGCTATAAGATCCCTCTGGCTCTGGTCGGCGGGCATAAATGACCGGGGCCAGGTAGGGGTATATTTTATAAAGGGCCTGGCAAAGGGAATGCCTGAGGCATTGGAATAGCCTATGGCGTGAGCCGTTCCCGAATCGGGGACACCGGCCACAAGGTCGGCTGCGGCATCATCACGCTGCGCAAGGAGCCTTCCGCACTCATTCCGCATCTGCTCAACGTTGACTCCCTCGTAGGTAGAGGTGGGATATCCGTAATAGATCCACAGAAAGGTGCAGATCTTCATGGTTTCCTGCGCGGGCCTTACGGTCTCAAAGCCCTCCGCAGTCACAAACACTATCTCCCCGGGACCAAGCTCCTTTTTGTCCTTATAGCCCAGGTTGATATAGGCAAAGCTTTCAAAGGATACGCAGTACGAACCCGTGCTCTCATTGACCCCTAACATTATCGGCGTCCGGCCGTAGAGATCCCTTGCCGCGTAGAGGCCCTTTTCCGTCAGAATGAGTATGCTCATGGAGCCGTCGATGACCTCCTCGGCGAAGGCCAGGCCCTCCGCAAAGGAATCCTTCTGATTGATTATAGAGGCAACCAGCTCGGTAGGGTTGATATTGCTGCCGCTCATTTCAAGGAACTGCGTTTTCCCCACGGCAAAGGCATTCCTTACAAGCTCGTCAAGGTTGTTTATCCGCCCTACGGTAGCGATGGCATAGCTGCCTAAATGCGACTGTATCAGAAGGGGCTGCGGCTCGTAATCGGAAATACAGCCTATACCCGACCTTCCGTCAAAATCGGCGACATCCTTTTCAAATTTGGTCCTGAAGGGTGAGTTCTGGATATTATGGATGGCACGGTCAAACCCGCGGGACCCGTACATTGCCATGCCGCCCCGTCGTGTTCCGAGGTGGGAATGGTAGTCTATCCCGAAGAACAGATCATATTTGCATTCATTTTTTGAAACGACACCGAAAAAACCGCCCATGCAGACCTCCTTCCAGACACAGATATCAAGCGTATAAAATTTTATCATCAGACAAAATAAAATACAATTCTAAAAACTGACCAAATCGTGTATAATTACGGGGTAACATTTCGGCATTTGATGATCAATCAGAGGATCCCTTTTGCCTGTATCCTTTAATGAGGCTATGAAAACAGACTCCTTCGAAATAAAACCTTTTGTATATCTTTTTTCCGCGGTGCTTATAATATGCTTCTGCTTTGACACTACCGAAGAGACCTTAAAGCAGCCGGCTTATTTTTTTGCGTTTCTTGCGGCCCTCCTCATCCTTTCCGTAAATATAAAGAGGCTTAAGTCCGTTTTCCGGGACCCCGTTTGCCTGATCCTGACTCTTGGCATCCTTCTTAAGCTTTTGTATGTTCTGTATACCGCGATCTGGACAAGGCAGCATGACGTTGTGGACTTCGGAACGGGAGAGGGGCACGCAGGCTATATTGAATACCTTTACTTCAATAATTCACTGCCTGACGGGGACCCGCGGGACCGATGGGCTTTTTTTCAGCCTCCCCTTCATCACATCATCTCAGCAATCTGGATGAAGCTGTGCAACAGGTTCCGGCTGTCCTACAGGCAGCTTCAGGAGAACGTCCAGGCGCTTACCTTTTTCTATGTAGCCTCGTCTAACGTGCTGTCGTATTTCATATGCAGGGAGCTTAAGCTTAAGGGCAGGGGCCTTGCGGCCGCGATGACAATAACAGCCTTTCATCCGGTCTTTGTGATAATGTCGGGCAGCATAAACAATGACGCCCTTTCTCTGTTCTTCATGGTGCTGTCCCTCTATCTGGTGATCCTGTGGTACAAAAGACCCTCATTTTTGCTCATTATCCTTCTTGCCCTTTCCATAGGCCTTTCGATGATGGCCAAGCTCTCCGGGGGGCTGATAGCTCCGGCGGTGGCCTCACTGTTTCTTTACAGGCTGATAAAGGACAGAAAGGACACCCTTAAGTACCTGCTTCAGTATGCGGTCTTCGGGGTGATAGTCTTTCCTCTCGGACTTTGGTGGGAGGTGAGGAACATGCTTGGCTTTGGCATGCCCCTTAATTACATCCCGCCGGTAGGCGAACAGCTTGAGAAAACAGGGCTTTTTTCAAGGCTTTTCGATCTGAGGCTGATAAGTGTCTATCCCTCGATGATAAAGAACGGCGATCCCTTTGACGAATATAATGTCTTCTGGGCAATGCTTAAGACCTCGCTCTTTGATGATGAAAACCTGTCGCTTGAATGGCGCCTTATCGATCCCTTTGCGGTCGTCCTTTTTGTTTCGGGGCTTATCCTCCTTATCATATGCCTGTATGCGACCTTCAGGGTCCTTTCCGAAAGGGGAGAGAGCTCACTGGCCCCTGAATGGAAGCTTCTTCTCGGAGTTTTCTACGTGACGATGGTGGCCGCCTATTTAAGCTTTGCCCTGGGCTCTCCCAATTACAGCGCCCAGAGCTTTCGGTATATATCCGCTACAGTGATCCTTGAGGCGGTATTTCTGGGACTCTTTCTCGGGGACGGTGAGGATGAGGGGCGGCCTTATGGATGGGTCCCGATCCTTACATATGTATTTGCGTTAAGCTCCGCCGCCGTGTATGTACTCCTTGGATTTGCAAGGTGATAACCGTCCGTGAGGTTGCTGTTTACGGGCAATGTCATTAACTTAAGCTGCTATATGTTATGAACGACTCCGCGAAGGTTGCCGATTCTGTGTCGAGACGACGCTTCCCTCCGAAGAGCTAGAATGTTGCGGCGGCGCAGAGCGCCTTAACCCGCAACTGATCCACGAATTCCTAAGACGCATCAAGGAAGGATTGCTGCGCAACCCTTT
>DFEA01000001.1 GCA_002368575.1 Lachnospiraceae bacterium UBA3814
CAACAACTCGCTTCACAGTTATCAAGGGAATTTAGTACGCGAGCTCAAACAGGGTTGAAAGGTTTTCCATAAAAATTGCTTTTCATCAAGTGAGTTGTGCAAAAGCTCAGATACGGGCTTTTTATGATCTGCATATCCCGCCGGGGTTATGAGGTTATTAAGAGATTGCCCTGTGCCGCTGACCTTGAAAGCCCGGTGCTCATACTATATAATTATGAGAACCATATAGACCTTTTCCGGCGCTTCTCCTGACCTGCGAATTGCTGCGTGGGTCAGGGCTTAAGGCCCGCGAACTGCTGCGCGGCCCGGGGCTGTGGGGCTGTGTCCGGAACTTACTCATAAATCGCTGAAAAGCTCGATTTGCTGCAGGTCGTATACGGTCAGAGAGGAGCAGTCTGTAATTATGGAAACTTCATCTGAGAACAAGGGGCCTGCCGCTGACAGAGACATTATCAGACGCAATGTAAGCTCTATGGTATCTGAGGCAGTAGACTGCCTGAAGAACAGGGAGTATGCCGAGGGTGCGGTAAAGCTCAGGAAGGCCAAGTCCCTTGCCGATGAGAATGACATTCCCATACCCGAATATGAAATGATCGACAAGAAGCTCTGGGGGATATCGGATCACCTTCTTAAGTCGGCGTCTTCAAAGATAAACGGGAAGAAATACAAGCTTGCCTTTACGGATATAGAAACCGCAAAAAAAATATCGCAAGATAACCCCGATATCCTTAAAAAGGCAGATTCCCTGACGGATGAAATGGCAGAGATCGTACAGAACGGGATCGGCTGGTCAAGGGAAAGGATCAGGGAAAAGGACTACGAAAGAGCCTATAATTACCTCACATACATGAAGGATTACTTTGTCAATCCTCCGAAGGTGTCCGCGGAAATAGATGAGCTCATAGACAATATAAAGGAACAGCTGGAGGATGGAGGCGGCAGTATCACGACACCTGCCGGCTCATCAGCGGAAAAGCCGGTCTTTCCGGACGGGACTTCGTTAAGAAGTACGGAGACAGAACCGGAACCGAAAGGTAACCGGATTACCAATATAAAGAAGCTCGTTATCCCTGTAGCGGCAATGATCGCCGCAGCGGCGGTCATCTTTTATGTATACAGTCCGAGCTTCATGAATCTCAGAAGCCGCCTGCTTAAATATGTCGATGAATCATCAGAACAGATGAGCGCAGAAATAACTCAGAGCTCCGGTCAGGAGGAAGCGCTTAAAGAGGAAACGTCGGAAGAAGCAGTACCTTCCGCGGCCGGAAGAGAACAGAGCGCCCCCGCGGCCTTTAACGGTGAAGGACCCGCGGGAACGCCTCCCGCAAGGCCCACACGGCCTGCCTCTGTCACACCGCCTCCCGCGGCACGGGGCAATATACCTCCTGAAAACGCACAGGCTCCTCCTCCCGGAACAGACTTATCCGAAGCCGTTGCAGCCTCCGGGGAAGCGGAACAGGAATCCGACGAAAGCAGCTCACAGGCTCCTTCGGTAGCATCCGGAAACGGCACCGGACCGGCTCAGGGAGAGGAAGCGGCTCAGTCCCGGGTACCCCGGTCTCCCCTGCCTCCCGGACAGGATCTGCAGGCGGAGATCAATGAAATGCTTGATAACGGCAAAAAATACAGGGATGGGATCGGTGTCACCCAGGACTACGAGCTGGCGCTTGACTGTTTTAAGAGAGCCGCGGACCTTGGAAGCCCCGAGGGAAGGGAGCTTCTTTCGGAAACCACGGAATACATGACCCTCACTATGGAGAACGGTACCGATATAAGCCCCGCCGAACAGAAAAGGCTCATAGCCGGGTATATCGGCTGCAGCAGTCAGGATCTGAGATTTTTAGAGACCGCCGTGATAACCGACGGCCGGTTCGGGGTATTATATGATTATGACAACGGCTCTGGAAGCTACGGAGAGCTGAAGTTCCTTATTACCGATGACGGCGGTATATTCGGCTTCACACCCGATCAGGGCCTGTCCGATGTAAGAAACTACTTCAGGTAGGCTCCGGCAGCCTGTGCCGCCCTCCCTTTTTCCTCTTTGTAAGCTTTCTGATGATAACGAACAGGATGAGAAGAAGCACAACGCCCCCCGCGGCCGCGGCTATGATAAGCAGCCTGCTTCTTCCCTGTTCCGAAGCGATTATAAGCTCTACCGTATTTCCGGAGGTGTCAAAAAGCTCATAATCCCCGTATTTCTCGGTATCAAGCTTTCTCCACTCATTGCCTACCTTAACATATATCTCGACGGTCTGCTCCTTAAGCGGCTGGAATCTCAGCCTGTGGTTAAGCTCTCCGTCCTTCGGCAGCTTTATCAGAAAATGCTCCGTAACATTTTTTACGGGAAGTCCGAGAGATACCAGGCTCTCCACCGAAAGCACATCCCCGTCCTTAAAGCTTCCGTCGGCAAGGATCACCGACTGCCCGTTATCTCTGAGCCTTTCGCTGGCTATGGTGGTGAGCAGCCTGCACTGCTCCGCCCTGACCTCCATATTTGAGCTGATGCCCCATACTCCATCCTGGTCCCATTTCAGATAATAGCCCTCAGGAAGCTCGGGAACCGGAAAATCCTCCTTAAGGATATCCTCTCCGTACTTCAGGCTTACAAGCTCTATCTCCTGATCATCCATGGTAAAGCTTACGGTAAAGGTTTTAAAGGCTTCCGGGACCCCCTCCATCTGAAGGAGCGTTTCATACCCTAAGGGCTCGGCCTTGCCGGCGTAGCTTGCGCCGTCTATGCCCGAAAACTCCCCCATATAGCTGTAGAAATAATTGTTCTTGAAAACACTGTTGTCTTCCCTGTCTCCGGCGATGGCCCCGATAAAATCATCAGCCTCCTCAATATTAGGTATCGCATAGCAGTCATATACCTCGTAGCCCTTTCCTGCTATACCTCCCACGTAGGTCCTCCCGCTTTCTATACTGCTTGCGCTGCAGTTCTTTATGGTGGAAAGTGACTGACCCGCTATTCCTCCCACATAATCTCCTGAGGCGCTCGATATCTTTCCGTAATTTTCACACAGGATGACCGTCCCCATTTCCTGCATGCCCGTGACCCCTCCGCAGTAGCTCTTTTCAGAGCGTATATAACCCCTGTTTATATTGCTCCTTAAAATACATTTTGTAAGGTAGGTGGGGTTGAGCTTCGTATCAGAGATGCCCGTAACGTCGCTTTCCAGGTCGAATTCGTATTCGATGCCCATTGCTCCCGCTATACCGCTGACGTCGGTATCTCCCTCTATCCTTGCGTTGTTTACCGAATCGGCTACGGTACCGTCCACAGAGGTCAGCGCCACGTCGTCCGAGTTATCCTCAAATACCGTCGTGTAATCCGTATCGAGCGCTCCGTCTATGGCATCGGTGATGATGAGCATCAGCTTGTTGAACTGGTTGTTCACATCTGACAGATCCTCGATAAGAGTGTCCGCGCTGCCTCCCATTTCCTGGTTTAAAAAGCCAAGGTTATCGGATATCCCCTGCATGTTCGAATTCAGCGAATTGGTCCTTACATGGAAATCATTTGACAGATAGGGAAGGGAAAGGTCTGATTTCCCGTTAAGATCCGAGATTATCTCCCTTACGCCCTTACCGGCAGCATCCAGACTGCTCATGGCGTTTCCGGCGTATCCCGCGAAGCTGCCCAGATCCTCCCTCTCCTGCTCTGTAAGATCGTCATTGTATTTCTGCAGCAGGTCCGCTATGGTCTCTGAATAATATACCATCTGGGAGGAATAATCATCCCCGTCGCCATGATCCTTTCTCTCGTTTCCTCCATGGGACGACATATATTCCTCATCGATCTTTTCCGTTATCTCTCCCTTAAGCCCGTCCCCCGACTGATGGGCAGCATTGTATACACGCTTGTCTTTTTTAATGGCATCCCTGAGATAAGGATACCAGGGCGTGCTTTTGTCAGCATCGGTAGGGAAGTTTGAGACAAGGGTATCCCCGTCAAAATGTCCCACACCGGCTATGCTCTGATAATCCTCCACCGACCTTGTCTGAGGCCAGGGCAGCTTATTCCCCTCGGCATCATAGGGAAAAACATTGTCAAGGCTCTCAGCGGGATATTCGATCACGGGGTCTGAATTTTCAAGCTCCTTCCTGAAATCGGAATCGCTCTCATTAAGCTCCTTGTCCAGGAACATGATGTTATAGGGCTTTTCAGCTATCTCCTTGGCATCCTCATAGTCCTCAGGTGCAAGCTCCAGCTGTTCCCGGGCATACTTGTACAGCTCCCGGTCGGCATCGCTCATGTATTTTTCGATCTTTATGTCCTTCACGGCCTTTGCAAGCTGCTTTACGCTGCTCTGGGTCTCGGAGCCCGCGTCGGAAAGGATATCGAAGACCCCGCCGTTCTTGTCAAGCTCCTTAAGCACGAAATCTATCCTGTCGACCGCCTCATTTGCAAAGGACATGGCATTATTCACAAAGTCCACCGTATTGTTCGCCAGATAGTTGGTATCGTCAAGCGCCTTGTCCGCAAAGGATTTCACTACGTTTAACCGCATCGTGATAGTATCCGAGCTGTTTCCCGCGTCCTTGAGCGTGGTGTCTATAAGATCATGCAGAACATTTATATTCTCGGATACCTGGGCGATAATGTCCTCGGTCAGGTCAAGCTGTACATAGGGCTCAGCCTGTCCGACGATGCCTCCCACATCCTTACGCCCGTATATAAGGCCTTCATTCGTGCATTTTTCGATATATCCCGACGATCTCCCGGCGATCCCGCCCGTGTTATAGCCTACATGCTCATAGCCTACGGTACCCTCGTTCGTGCAGCCCGTCACCGCGCCCAGGGAAAGCCCCGCAATGCCTCCGGTGTCCGTGGTGCCTTTTATAAAGGGGTCAGAGCTTCTCTTCTCCCTTTCGTCTCCCTTCAGTGTATACAGGAGCGATTCCCTGTAGCTGTCCGGATTGAGATCGGTCAGAGTCGGCCTGGAATCATCCACATTTGTATTGACGCTGCAGGAATTGACACAGTTTGCGATCCCGCCGGCGTTTTCGCCGCATATGCCTCCGGTATAATGGACTCCGGTGACCTTGCCGTAGGAACGGCAGCCGACGATGCTTCCGCCCGCTTCGTTAAAGCCTGCGATACCGCCCACGTAATCCTTGCCCTTTATCGTTCCCGCAAAACTGCAGTTTTCTATCGTCCCGTAATTGTCGCCTGTTATGCCCCCTACCACCATGGAGGCGCCCTCCGGCTTCAGCACACCCTCTACATTAAGGTCAGCGATCACCGCTGTGGGCCTTAAGGTATTGAACAGCCCCACAAAGCTCTTCTTATCTCCGCCGTTTATGCCCCTTATGGTATGGCCCTGTCCGTCAAAATACCCGCCGAAGGTCCTGATCGACGTAAACTCGGTGTCATAGACATTTATGTCCTGTGTCAGGACCACCCTTTTATCGACAGACCAGGTATCAAGCCTGCAGTCCCTGGCAAGCCTTATCAGGTCGTCAGCCGACGAGACCTCTATATCCTGATAGAGCGTCACCTTCGGCATGCTTTCCTCTGAAGGCTCCTCCGGTTTTTCCGACACATCTATTATTTCCGTGGCAGAGGGGTCAAGAGAAGCCCTCTGCTCCTCAGGCACCGCCTTAATTTCCGACGTACAGCTCAGGCTTAAACATAATCCCATAAAAAGGGCCGTGATCCTTTTATTCATTTTCAAGCCCTCCGTCCGCTTCAGTTTTATTCTCCGTTTCTGTTTTCTTTTCCGCTTCCTCTTCGGCTTCTGCCGCTTCCTCTGAGGCTGTCTCTCCGCTGGTGCCCTCTTCATCCTTCACAGAGAGCTTCCCTGACTGGATAAAGGCATTTACGTCTCCCCGTACCACCGCATGCATGGTGCCGATCACGGTACCGTTTACCTGCCCTCTTATCATGCCGTCTACCCTGACGAGCCCGCTTGCGGATCTTGTTCTTATCGGCATGTTCATGACAAATGCGGTCTTTGCGATGATCGTGTCTCCGAGCACAAGTATCTGGGGCAGCACGAACATCGTGATAAAGATCGAAAGCACTGTTCCCCTTGAAAGACATTGTCCTATACCGTAGATGGATTCGTCAGAGGTAAGATTTCCTATCAGGAAGGCCGCAAAGGCAAGCATCGTACCGCTGGTGGCAATGGTCGGAAGGGCAAAATTGAGAGCGTCTATGATGGAGTTCTTCTGATCCAGGCTTTTTCTGTTTTCCGTATACCTTCCCGCTATGACTATGGCATAGTCTATGTTTGCACCCATCTGAATGGAGGATACTATAAGATAGCTCATGAAGAAGATATTCTCCCTGAGAAGTGCGGGGATGGAGAAATTGATCCATATACTGCCCTGGATCACCGCTATCAGAAGAACCGGCATTCCCGCCGATTTAAAGGTAAAGAGCAGGACCACAAGCACCACCAGGATGGACATTATGTTTACGACCATATTGTCTCTTCCGAAGGTCTTCTGAAGGTCATACTCACTCACCGTCTCCCCGCAGACAAGCACGGGCCCGGAATAAAACCGGTATGCGATATCATGCATCTCGTCAAGGAATCTGAAGGTCTCCTCACTCTCCATGGGCAGGTTAAGATAGACAAGGATCCTGCTGTAGTTTTCTCCCTTCAGCTGTTTTTTCGCAAAATTCATCATGCGGTAAGCATCGTCCAGCGTTTCCTGCATATCGTCATCAAGGGTCACATAGCCCTCCTGTACCTCGTCATATAAGAACATGAACATATCTATAAGAGGAACCCCGTAGGAGGACAGGCCGTTGACCGCCTTCGCGTAATTCTCGTCGTTTACCGCATAGGCGGTATAGATAAGCTCGGCGACCTCATAATCCAGGTCTATAAGCTCCGAAAACTGCCTGGGCGTGAGCTCATCGGCAAGCGCGTAACCGTTCATTGCCTCTATGTTTGCAAGTCCCTGTACATGATCGACCTCAAGACAGTCCTCGTAAGCCTCGATAAGCTTTCTTTCCTTTTCGTAATCACCTGTCGGTATTATGACGGCGACCATATTATCGTTGGTAAAGGAGGTTCCGATCATCCGCTCCGCCAGCTGGACACGGTTTTCCAGAGGCGCGGTTATCTTGCTGGTGCCGAAAACATAGGGACAATAGCTTGAGACGAAATAGGCAAGGATTATAACTCCTAAAAAGAGCGGAGGTATGATGAGCCTTGTGGCATAGGCAAATCTGCCCACGAAGGGGATCTGGGGGATGAAGCTTCTGTGCTTTGTTTTCTCCATCATCCCGGCAAAGAGCATGATCACTCCGGGCATCAGCAAAAACACGGAAATAAGGCTTATGATAATAGCCTTTATCAGCACGATCCCAAGATCCGGACCCATCTGGTACTGCATGAAGGTCATGGCGATCAGACCGCCTATGGTGGTAAGGGATGATCCCGCGATCTCCGGGATCGCCTTGGACAAAGCCTCTATCACCGCGTCTCTGACAGGAAGGGTCTGGTGCTCCTCCTTGTATCTGTTAAGGAAGATAACGGCATAATCCACGGACAGGGCAAGCTGCAGCACGATGGTCACGGAATCGGACACAAAGGATATGGTCCCGAAAATGAAATTCGTTCCCATATGAAGGATCGCGCCTCCCCCGAAGGTTATCAGAAGGACGGGTATCTCCATGTACGCCTCTGTGGTAAACAGGAGCACCACCAGTACCACCACTACAACAAGGGCGGAAATGACCTTCATTTCTTCATTGATAAGCTCTGCCGTTATATCACCCAGGGTCGTGGATACATAGGAGTCGTATTCCTCGACCATAGCCTTCACCCTGTCAAGAGCCTCCAGGCAGACAGGATCAGATTCATCATACTCAAAGGTAACGACAAGCTTTGCGGAGCCGTTGGCATAGTATTCGTCGGTATCCTCGTAATCCACGGAAAAGACCCCGGGATCCTTTTCTATCATATCCGCGATCTCCTGTCCCTGCTCAAAGGACACGTTGGCGATCATTATGGTACAGGTGCCGTAGGTGGTAAATTCCTCCGCCATAAGATCTATACCCTGCTTTGTTTCGGTGCTTTGAGGAAGATAATAGGAAAGTGAGTTCTCGACGTTTACCCAGTTCCTTGAGAAGATCGAAAAGACTGCCATCAGGATGAAGATAAGAAAGAACAGATTTCTTTTATCGACTATAAAAGCGCAGGCCTTGATCGCCGCATTGTTCCCTTTTGATTCGTTCATTTATTCCTCCCTTGCCGACGCTTCCCTGAGCTTATCGACAATTATGTTGATATTATCAGAAAGGGTCTCAAATTCGACGGACTCCCTTACATCCGCCTTCTCCTCAAGGTTTCCGGCGGCTATCTCCGCGAGTGAGCGGTTGATCCTCTCGACCTGCCTTATTACCTTATTGCGAAGTACCGTATACACTATCATGAACACTAACGGGAAAAGCACGGCTTCAAGGATGAAGATCACAAGAAGCATGTCCAGTGAGGAGCGGGCAGCACTGACCAGAGGATATGCCCCAATGAGATGATAGCCGTAGATCTCCCTGGCATACAGCATTTCCGGAGTGTCGTCTATCATAAAGAAAAAGACATCCTCATTCATTTCAGCCTTCTCGATATCCTCTCTCTTATCCTCAAAGGACCGCCCGATGTATCGGGAGCTGGAATCGGTAAGCACCAGTATATCGTGGGAATTGCACACCATAAGGAACCCGTCCTCCCCGATCCTTCGATTGCGTATGCTGGCGGGGAAGTTTTCCACGGCTGCCTTTTCGAAGGTGTCCATATTTGCCCCGATCTGCACAAAGCCGCTTTTGTCCGGAAACGCGGCTCCGGCATAGGCCATCATGACATCAGGCTCCACTACGCTTCTCCTGGGCTCCTGGGCATAGACCTTTTCATTGCCGAGCAATACGTTAAAGCCGCTGCTCCGTTCCGATTCATTTATATTCCTGCCTATACAGTCAGGATTTGATGAGCATACCACGATGCCGTCGGAATCCATGACGTTTATTTCATCACATTCATTCTCTCCGACAAGAGCATTCAGGTAGTCGGTGGCTTCGGAGGCCGGACAGCGCTTCAGATAATACATATCGTCAAGTATTACCTGCATGAGCTTCTGCGCGGTGACGATATTATTGTCCATAAACTTATCGGATATGTCCTTTCCTATATCCGTTACGTTGTCCTTAAGCAGACCGCTCGATTCCTCATATGCATTCTTTACGAGTATTCCTGTCGTCAGTGCGATGGTGATTATAGCCGTAAATACCGCCGTCCACAGTAAGGCGCCGGATATGATCGATGTAAGCTTCCTTTTTTTCATTCTGCTTCTCCCGCGGGTCATATATATGCACACGCAAAATACAGGAAACGAATTTATCCGCTTCCCCCCTTCGCCGATCCAATTCGACATTTGCCTGCAAATGTCGAATAAGTGCGAGGCGCTGAAAGTGTCTTCCCTGCCGTGATCGTGCGCATGTATTATTTATAATAACCGCAATTATTTGCTGCGTTTACCGTTTCTGCACCGATCTGCCTGCAGATCGTGTGCTTAGGTGCGAACTTTAGTTCGCGCCGATTCGTTCGATTTATCGAACGAATCATTTCCTTAATATCCTGAGTATGATAAAACACCGTCAAGCATTATACCACTTTTCAATTAGAATCGACAAACTGTTCTTTGATAAATTCATTGTAATTTCGGCATCCTTAAGCTTTCCTGAACGTCTGCGCAAAGCTTCGTGTGAGTTCATCTGTTTTTGCGGATCGGTGTACTGATAAATTTCTGCTTGACAGCAGCCTTATCCCTATGATAGTTTGTTATAAACCGTTGAGGAAGAGTAAGTAGGCTGAGACCTCCTTTTAAGAGAGAGCCGCGGATGGTGTGATCGCAGCAAAAGTGTTTCAGTTGAATGGACTTCTGAGGGCGATCAGAAACGGAGCAGGGCTCCGGAGTATGTGAGACGGAAGAGGATCACCGTAAAGGATCCGGCATATGTTGGTATGCGCAGAGTGGGTGTTTCATGCACCAAGCCGGGTGGCACCGCAGGTAAGTATATTCATACCTGTCCCAGCAGTAACCGTTACTGAGGGACAGGTATTTTTTATTTGTCCCGCGTTCAGTGTCAATGTCATTAACTTAAGCTCACACCGCAGACTACGACTCAGAACAGGAAACCTTCACAGAGTCGTTCACAACATATATCCGCTTAAGATAATGACATTGGCACACAATAAAAGGAGGAAAATATGTCCGAGAAAAAAATCCCCTATAAGATCTATCTTACTGAAAATGAACTGCCCGGCGCATGGTACAACATGAGGGCGGACATGAAGGAAAAGCCTGCTCCGCTGTTAAATCCCGGAACGGGAAAGCCCCTGACAGAGGAAGAGCTTTCCCCTGTCTTCTGCGACGAGCTGATCAGGCAGGAGCTTGACAACGATACCCCTTATGTGGAGATCCCCGAAGAGATCAGGGATTTCTACAAGATGTACCGCCCTTCGCCGCTGGTAAGGGCATACTGTCTCGAGGAAAAGCTTGAAACGCCCGCAAAGATCTATTACAAGTTTGAAGGCAACAATACAAGCGGCAGCCATAAGCTCAACTCGGCCATAGCACAGGCCTACTACGCCAAAAAGCAGGGCTTAAAGGGCGTTACCACGGAGACCGGCGCCGGCCAGTGGGGCACTGCCCTTTCCATGGCCTGCTCTTATTTCGGGCTTGACTGTAAGGTGTATATGGTTAAGGTCTCCTATGAGCAGAAGCCCTTCAGGAGAGAGGTCATGCGTACCTACGGGGCATCGGTAGTACCCTCTCCGTCTGAAAGCACCGAGGTGGGAAGAAAGATCCTGAAGGAGCATCCGGGAACCACCGGAAGCCTTGGCTGTGCCATTTCCGAGGCTGTTGAGACAGCGACGAAGAATCCCGGGTACCGCTATGTTCTCGGAAGCGTCCTCAACCAGGTCCTGCTCCACCAGTCAGTTATCGGCCTTGAGACCAAAACAGCCCTTGACAAATACGGCATAAAGCCCGATATCATCATCGGCTGTGCCGGCGGCGGCTCAAATCTGGGAGGCCTGATAGCACCCTTCATGGGAGAAAAGCTCCGCGGTGAAGCGGATTACAGGATAATAGCAGTGGAGCCGGCATCCTGTCCCAGCTTTACACGGGGGGTATTTGCCTATGACTTCTGCGATACCGGAATGATCTGTCCCCTTGCAAAAATGTACACCCTTGGAAGCAGCTTCATCCCTTCGCCCAACCATGCGGGAGGTCTTCGCTTCCATGGCATGAGCACTATCCTTTCACAGCTTTATCATGACGGCTTCATGGAGGCGATAAGCGTGGAGCAGATACCGGTATTTGAGGCGGCGGAGCTGTTTGCGCGAACAGAAGGGATACTTCCCGCGCCGGAGAGCTCACACGCGATCCGCGCCGCGATCGATGAGGCCGTAAGGTGCAGGGAGACCGGGGAGGAAAAGACCATCTTATTCGGTCTTACCGGCACCGGCTACTTCGATCTGGTAGCTTATGAAAAATTCCATGACGGTAAAATGACGGATGAGATACCCACGGATGAACAGCTGGCCGAATCCATCGCCAGGCTTCCGAAGCTTAGCTGAGCCATGAAATACACTGACGCCTATATCTATCAGGGTCCTGAAAAGGGCTTTATACACGGGGAATTTGAGGTGAAGGACGGACGCTTTCATAATATCCGTTTTTTCCCCGCAGGCGAATGCCCACAGACCACCTCCCTTACTCCGGGTATGCCCGCACACGTACAGACCGCGGGGTACCTCTTAAGGGAGGAGCCGCATAACGGATGCGGCCGGGCAGATACGGCGGAATGTGATTTCGGAAATGTGACTGAGCTTAAGGGGGCATATGTTATCCCGGGACTTGTTGATATTCATGTCCACGGCAGCCTGGGAGCTGATTTTTCGGACGCGGATCATGAGGGTCTTAGAAGGATGGGGAGGTATCTGCTTACGAAGGGCATTACCTCCTTTCTCCCAACCTCCATGACCCTTCCCGTTGAAAGGCTTAAGAAGGTCTTTTCCACGGCAAAGCGTATGTCAGAAGAGGCTCCGAAGGATGCGGCAAAGCTCCTTGGCATCAACATGGAGGGACCCTTTTTTTCCGCAAAACGTAAGGGGGCACAGAATGAAGCATATCTCAGGCTTCCGGAAACTTCACTGTTTGAAGAGCTTT
>DFEA01000078.1 GCA_002368575.1 Lachnospiraceae bacterium UBA3814
TGTGAAGCGAGTTGTTGAAAGGTTTTCTGCTTCTGCACCGATTCCATTTATGGAATCGTGTGCTTAGGAACGAACTGAAGTTCGTTCCGATCCATTCGATTTATCGAACGGATCATTTCCTCTTAGGAAAATTGCTTTGAGTCTAGTGAGTTGCAGCCACGAAGATACGGACTTTCTTATGATCTGCACATCCCACACAACCTTGTGGCATTAAGCGGTTGCCCTACTTGACGGAAATGCGATATGGTAGTATGTTTGTAGCAGTTCACCCTGGGTGAACATTTATGAATATGTCCTTTAAATCACGGACCCGGCATCATAATAGATAAGGAGGATATAAATAAAATGGAAAAATTCTTATTCACTTCCGAATCGGTTACGGAAGGACATCCCGATAAGGTATGCGATGCCATATCGGATGCCGTACTCGATGCCTGCATGGAGGCCGACCCTAACAGCCGTGTCGCCTGCGAAACGGCAGCCTGCACGGGCTTTGTCCTTGTTACCGGAGAGATCACCACTAATGCCTATGTGGACATTCAGAAGGTGGTGCGGGATACGGTCAGGGAGATCGGCTATACAAAATCGGAATACGGCTTTGACGGAAACACCTGCGCAGTCCTGGTGGCGATCGACGAACAGTCAAGCGACATAGCCATGGGTGTGGACAGAGCGCTCGAGGCAAGGGAAAACAACATGTCGGATGAGGAGATAGAGGCTATCGGCGCGGGAGATCAGGGTATGATGTTCGGTTACGCCACAAACGAGACCGAGGAGTATATGCCTTATTCCATATCACTCGCCCACAAGCTCGCAAAGAAGCTCACCGAGGTCAGG
The DNA here is from genome assembly GCA_002368575.1 of Lachnospiraceae bacterium UBA3814. Taxonomy (GTDB): domain Bacteria; phylum Bacillota; class Clostridia; order Lachnospirales; family Lachnospiraceae; genus UBA2868. The sequence continues at coordinate 838 of DFEA01000078.1, forward strand.
AAGAACGGGACCCTTACATATCTCAGGCCTGACGGCAAGAGCCAGGTTTCGGTGGAATATGATAAAAACGGAAAGCCCTTAAGGCTTGAGGCCGTAGTCTTATCCACCCAGCATGATGAGGGAGTCACCCAGGAGCAGATTCATGCGGATATCAAAAAATATGTATTTGATCCCGTGCTCCCGCCCGAGCTTCTTGACAAGGATACCAAATACTTTATAAATCCCACCGGAAGATTCGTTATCGGAGGTCCTCACGGAGACGCGGGACTTACCGGGCGTAAGATAATCGTAGATACCTACGGAGGCTACGCAAGGCACGGCGGCGGCGCCTTCTCCGGAAAGGACTGCACAAAGGTGGACCGCTCCGCTGCCTATGCGGCAAGATACGTCGCCAAGAACATTGTGGCTGCGGGACTTGCGGATAAATGTGAGATCCAGCTTTCATATGCCATAGGCGTGGCAAGGCCCACCTCTATCACGGTGGATACCTTCGGCACCGGAAAGCTCGATGATGAGAAGCTCGTGGACGTGATCCGCGAAAACTTCGATCTCAGGCCCGCGGGGATCATAAAGATGCTCGATCTTCGACGCCCCATCTACAAGCAGACGGCGGCATACGGGCATTTCGGAAGGAACGATCTCGATCTTCCCTGGGAGGCGCTTAATAAGGTTGACGATTTAAAGAAATATCTGTAAAATATATATGAAAAGAAGGCAACGGGGCAACGCCTCGTTGCCTTTTTTGAAGGAATCTGTAAATTGATCCGGAAAACCACCTATGTCCTTTGTACATCTGCATACACACACCGAGTACAGTCTGTTAGACGGCTCTAATAAGATAACTGAATATGTAAAACGCGTTAAGGAGCTTGGCATGAACGCGGCAGCCATCACAGATCACGGCGTTATGTACGGAGTGATAGACTTCTACAGGGAGGCAAAGGCACAGGGAATAAAGCCGGTGATCGGCTGCGAGGTCTATGTGGCACCCGGCTCCCGCTTTGACAGGGAGGCCCAGCTTAAGGGCAGCGAGACCGACAGGTACTACCACCTTATCCTGCTGGCGGAAAATAACAAGGGTTATTCAAACCTCATGAAAATAGTGAGCCGCGGCTTTACCGAGGGCTTTTATTATAAGCCGAGAGTGGATATGGAGACCCTGAGGGAATTTCATGAGGGTATCATCTGCCTTTCGGCATGCCTTGCGGGCGAGGTTCAGAGAGCCATCGTCAGGGACGAGCCTGAAAGGGCAAGGGAGGCGGCTCTCAGATATAAGGAATGCTTCGGAGAGGGAAACTATTTCCTTGAGCTTCAGGATCACGGGATACCGGTTCAGAAAAAGATAAATGCCGCGCTCCTTAAGCTCAGCAAAGAGCTTGATATCCCTCTGGTGGCAACCAATGACTGCCATTATACCTATAAGGACGACTGGGAGGCTCATGATATCCTGCTCTGTCTTCAGACCGGGAAGAAACTTATGGACGAGGACAGGCTCCGCTATGAACCTGGGCAGTTTTATGTAAGGAGCGAGGAGGAGATGCGCTCCCTTTTCCCTTATGCCCTGAAGGCTCTTGAGAACACACAGCTCATCGCGGACCGCTGCAATGTGGAGATAGAATTCGGAAAGAGCAGGCTTCCTCATTTTGATGTTCCGGATGGCTTTACCTCCTGGGATTATCTGAACAAGCTTTGCAATGAGGGGCTTTCCGCCAGATATCCCGGAAAGGAACAGGAACTAAGGGAAAGGCTCGATTACGAATTAAATACCATACATGATATGGGCTTTGTCGATTACTTTCTTATCGTATGGGATTTCATCCATTACGCGAAGTCCCACGGGATAGCGGTAGGCCCCGGAAGAGGTTCGGCGGCGGGCTCCATTGTTTCATACTGCCTCGGTATCACCAATATCGATCCCATAAAGTATAATCTTCTTTTTGAACGCTTTTTAAATCCGGAGCGGGTGACCATGCCGGATATAGACATAGATTTCTGCTTTGAGCACAGGCAGGATGTCATAGATTATGTAGTGGAAAAGTACGGCAAGGAAAAGGTCGTCCAGATAGTCACCTTCGGTACCATGGCCGCAAAGGGGGTCATCAGGGATGTGGGAAGGGTCATGGACCTGCCCTATTCCTACTGCGATTCCATCGCAAAGATGGTGCCGGAGGAGCTCAACATCACCCTTAAGCAGACCATGGAAAACAATGATTTCAGAAGGCTCTATGAGTCGGATGAGACCATGAGAAGGCTCATAGACATGTGCTTTAAGCTGGAGGGCCTTCCAAGGCATACCTCCATGCACGCCGCCGGTGTGGTCATCTGTCCCGAGGCTGCGGATGAGTTTGTTCCGCTTTCAAAGGGCTCGGACGGCAGTATCACCACTCAGTACGTGATGACGACCTTAGAGGAGCTTGGGCTCCTTAAAATGGACTTTCTGGGGCTCAGGACCCTTACCGTCATACAGAATGCGGTGAGGATGGCAAATGAGAGGCCTGACAGGACTGCCTCTGGTGATCATCAGAAGATAGATATAGACAGGATCGACTATAACGATCCCGCGGTTTTTGAATATATAGGTACCGGACATACCGAAGGAGTGTTCCAGCTTGAAAGCGCGGGCATGAAATCCTTCATGAAGGAGCTTAAGCCTCACAGCATGGAGGATATAATAGCGGGCATCTCTCTTTACCGGCCCGGCCCCATGGATTTCATACCGAAATACATACGTGGGAAAAATATCGCGGAGGCTGAAAAAACAGCTTCCGGTACTTCCTCAGGTGCGGAGGCGATCAAGTATGACTGTCCCCAGCTCGAGCCCATATTAAAGCCCACCTACGGCTGCATAGTATATCAGGAGCAGGTAATGCAGATAGTGCGTGACCTCGGGGGCTATACTCTCGGACGGAGCGATCTTGTAAGACGTGCCATGTCCAAGAAAAAGGAAGCCGTGATGATAAAGGAACGGCAGAATTTCGTTTACGGCAATAAGGAGGAGAAGGTCCCGGGCTGTGCGGCAAACGGGATAGATGAGGCGACGGCTAATAAGATCTACGATGAGATGATGGATTTTGCGAAATACGCCTTCAATAAATCCCACGCGGCAGCCTACGCGGTGGTCGCTTATCAGACCGCCTGGCTGAAATACTATTATCCCGTTGAATTCATGGCCGCCCTTATGACCTCTGTCATTGATAATATTAAAAAGGTCACCTTCTATATCTACACCAGCCGGAGCATGGGGATAGAGATCGTTCCTCCCAATGTCAACGAGGGCGTGGCGGATTTCTCGGTAAGCCATGACCGGGAGGAAGGCGCAGCGGCCGTGTCTGAGGGCCCGGAAAGCAAAAATAACGACGGCCCGCGCGGAAAGATACGCTACGGCCTTGCTTCGGTAAAGGGAATCGGACGCGCAGTCATAGACAGGCTCGTAGAGGAAAGGAATGCCTGCGGCAAATACAAAAGCATAAAGGACTTTACACAGCGGCTGGGAGATAAGGATATAAACAAAAGGACCATGGAGGCTCTTATAAAATGCGGTGCCCTTGACTGCCTCGGCGGGACCAGAAAGCAGTATATGGCCGTATACCAGGAGCTTATGGATAACGCGGCAAAGCGATGCAGGGAAAGGCTTACCGGACAGCTGTCGCTGTTTGATATGGGCGCGGAGTCCTTTGATCCCGAGCAGAATTACAGGCTCCCCGATATCGGAGAATATGACCGGGATACGCTGCTGCAGTTTGAAAAGGCCTGTCTCGGAGTATATTTAAGCGGTCATCCTCTGGATGAATATATGGACGTATGGAAGAGGAACATCACAAGATATACTTCCGATTTCATAATCGACGACACTACCGGCAGCGTCAGGGTAAAGGACCGGGAAAAGGTCGTCGTGGGAGGGATCATCTCTCAGGTCAAGATAATGTATACAAAAAAAGGCCAGACAATGGCGAGGGTGGTCCTGGAGGATCCTCTCGGAGAAGCTGAGGTGCTCATATGGCCTGATGATTACGAAAAATACGCGGGGCTTCTTACGGAGGATAACAAGGTCTTCATAGAAGGGACTGCCTCTCTTAACGATGATAAGGATGCCCAGATAATCTGCAGAAGGGTGATCTCCTTTGACGAGGCCCCTAAAAAGCTCTATCTCCGTTTTGCGACTATCGATGATTACAGGAGACATGAGAAGGAGCTGTATGATATCATTAGACTGTCTGACGGAAACGATAAGGTGATAATCTATGAGGAAGGCTCGAAAAAAATGAAGACGCTTCCCGATAATATGAGGGTAAGGGCCGATGAGGCGCTTCTGTCGGCGCTGAAGGAAAAATACGGTACGGAAAATGTAAAGGTTGTTTAAGAACTGTTCATAAATATCCATGAACAGTTCCTTAGCCGGAAAGGATGGGGATTTATGGCTGGGGAAGTAAATACTATCGGTATTCTCACAAGCGGAGGCGACGCTCCGGGAATGAACGCGGCAATAAGAGCCGTTGTAAGGCGGGCCATCGCAAAAGGAAAAAAGGTCAAGGGCATCCTTAAGGGGTATCAGGGCCTTATAAACAATGAAATAAGGGATATGTCGGCGAGGGACGTATCCGATATCATCCAGAAGGGCGGTACGATACTAAGGACGGCCCGCTGTGATGAATTCAAGACCGAAGAGGGGCAGGCTCTCGGGGCAGAGATATGCAGGGAGCACGGTATAGACGGTCTTATCGTTATCGGCGGTGACGGCTCCTACCGCGGCGCCCAGGCGCTTTCGAAGCGCGGCATAAATACGGTGGGCATCCCGGGGACCATTGACCTTGACATTGCCTGTACCGACTATACCATAGGCTTTGATACGGCGGTAAATACCGCCATGCAGGCAATAGACAAGATACGTGATACCTCATCCTCCCACGAAAGATGCTCCATAGTTGAGGTCATGGGAAGAAACGCGGGATACATAGCGCTGTGGTGCGGCGTATCCAACGGGGCTGAGGATATACTCCTTCCCGAGAAATACCAGTTTAACGAGCAGGAAATAATAAATCACATCATAGATAACCGTAAGAAGGGAAAGACCTTTCATCTTATAATAAATGCCGAGGGGATAGGTCATTCCACCTCAATGGCCAGAAGGATAGAGGCTGCCACCGGTATCGAGACCAGAGCAACAATACTGGGGTACATGCAGAGAGGGGGCTCCCCCACCTGTATGGACAGGTTCTACGCCTCCATGATGGGGGCTTATGCCGTCGACCTTCTCTGCCAGGGGAAAACGAACCGGGTCGTAGGACAGAAGAACGGCGAATGGACAGACTTCGATATAGATGAAGCCCTCGCAATGACTAAGGATATATCCGAATTCGAATACGGGGTAAGCAGGTCACTGTCAATATGATAGAAAGCCTCTCAAATGCCAGGATCAAAAACGTCATAAAGCTTATGACAAGCTCCCGGGCAAGAAGGGAGCAGGGTCTTTTTGCCGTGGAGGGGGAGAAAATGTTTCTTGAGGCGCCCCCTCACAGGATAGAATCCGTTTTTATCTCCGAGGACTATCTGAACAGGCACAAAGCACCTGAAAAATGCTCTTATGAGGTCGTTACGGATGCTGTATACAGGAAGCTTTCCGACACGGTATCTCCTCAGGGGATACTGTGCGTTGTGAGAAGCGAGGAATGCTCCTTTAAGGAGCTTATCGGGGATTTTCGCGGCCCTTGCCTGCGGCTTCTTATGCTTGAGGGAATACAGGATCCCGGTAATCTGGGCACCATGATAAGGACCGCTGAGGCAGCGGGCTTTGATGCGGTCATTGCGGATAATAATACGGCGGATTTTTATAATCCCAAGGTGATCCGTTCCACGATGGGCTCGATCTACCGTGTAAGGCTTGCAAGCTGTAAGGATATAAGGGAAGCGCAGGAGCTTTCAAGGCAGAACGGAGTAACGGTTTACGCGGCTCACCTTAAGGGAGAAGCTTTATACGATGAAATAAGCTATAGTGCAAAAGCCGCCATACTTATCGGAAATGAAAGCAGGGGCTTAAGCGATGAGGCTGCACAGCTTTCGGATATGCTCATAAGGATCCCCATGAAGGGACAGACGGAATCACTGAACGCGGCGACCGCAGCTGCCATACTCATGTATGAGAGCAGACCGCGCTGAGTATTCCCCGTCGGTTCAGAGAGTATCACACTTTTTAATGGAGGACAAGTTTGAAAGTAAACTTTCAAACTTGATTGGCGTGTCATATACGAGCTCGAGTAAACTCGTCATGCCTGACACTGGAGGACAAAAATGAAGCTTGGAATAATAGGATTGGGAAACATGGGCTGCGCCATGCTGGGAGGCATGATAAAGAACGGAGCCGTAAAGGCCTCCGAGGTGCTTGGAGCCGAGCCGGGCGACAGCAGAAGAAATGAGGTCGGAAAAAATCTCGGAATAAAAACCACGGCCTCCAATAAGGAGGCGGCGGAGTGGGCCGACATCCTTGTGCTTTCGGTAAAGCCGCAGGTATATGAAGCCGTCATAGAGGATATCAGGGAGCATACAAAAGATACCGCGGTCATCGTTTCCATAGCTCCCGGCAAGACTCTTAAATGGCTGAGTGAGCATTTCGGAAAGGAGCTTAAGCTTGTAAGATGCATGCCCAATACGCCGGCTCTCGTTCTTGAGGGCTGTACCGGAGTCTGCAGAAACGGATATGTCACGGATGAGGAGTTTGAGAGTGTGCTTAAGCTCTTAAACAGCTTCGGGAAAGCCATTGAGACAGAGGAAAAGCACATGGACGCGGTAGTTGCCGTAAGCGGCAGCTCACCTGCCTACGTTTTTATCATGATAGAGGCCATGGCCGACGCGGCAGTCGCGGAGGGGCTTCCGAGAGCGCATGCCTATGAGTTCGCGGCCCAGGCCGTTCTGGGGAGCGCCAGAATGGTGCTTGAAACCGGAAAGCACCCCGCAGAGCTTAAGGATATGGTATGCTCACCCTCCGGGACCACTATAGATGCGGTACAGGTTCTTGAAAGAAGGGGCTTTCGCTCCGCCATAATCGAAGCCATGAGAGCCTGCGCTGAAAAATCGTCAAAGCTGTAAATTTTCTGATATTATGAACACAATATCAAACGTAAAGGAGAGGTCTATGTCTCATGCCGGAAAAAAACTGCATCGTGAAGGACTTGTATATACCAATGACAGCTGCATCGGCTGCAATAAATGCATCAGAGCCTGCAGCTGCATGGGTGCCTGTATATCAGCTCAGCCTGATTCAGACGGAAGATCACGAATAGAGGTCGACGGGGACCGCTGCATAGCCTGCGGCGCCTGCTTCGATGTATGCGAGCATAATGCCCGGGTTTTTCATGATGATACGGAGCGCTTCTTTAACGACCTCAAAAACGGCGAGGCTATATCACTTTTCATCGCTCCGGCCTTCATGGCCAACTATCCCGATAAGTATGCCCGGATACTGGGCGGCTTAAAGAGGCTTGGCGCAAACCGTATCCTGAACGTATCCTTCGGTGCCGATATCACCACCTGGGGCTATATAAACTACATCAGACAATATGATTTTAAGGGAGGCATCTCCCAGCCCTGCCCGGCGGTGACGGGGTATATCGAAAGGTATATGCCCGAGCTTCTGCCGAAGCTCTTCCCCATCCAGAGCCCTTTGATGTGTGCCGCGATCTATGCCAGAAAGGAGCTTAAGCTGACGGACCGGTTTGCCTTTATAAGTCCCTGTATAGCAAAGAAGCTCGAGATCGATGACCCGAATAATAAAGGGCTGGTCCAATACAACGTCACCTTCGATCATCTCATGAGCTATGCGGAGGAACACGATATATACGGCGAGCCCTGCATGGACGAGATCGAATATGGGCTGGGCTCCGTCTATCCCATGCCCGGAGGTCTTAAGGAAAACGTGCGCTGGCTGTTAGGGGACGATGTATTCATCCGCCAGATGGAGGGTGAAAAAAGGCTTTATCATTTTCTTGAAGCCAACAAAGAGCGTATCCGTGACAGCAAAACGCCCTTCCTGTTCGTAGACGTGCTGAACTGCGAAAACGGGTGCATCTGCGGCACCGGGACCGAAACCGCTCTTTCCCGTACCGATACCGCTCTCTGCAATCTGTACAATATACAGGAAGGCGTTAAAAAGACCGGAAGGGACAGCGCGTGGTCAGCAGAGCTTTCCCCCGGGGAAAGGCTTGCCGCGCTGAACAGGCAGTTTGAGGGGCTGAAGCTTTCTGACTATATCAGGGAGTATACCGATCTGTCCTCAACCTGCTCCATTGAAATACCGGATGAGGATGAACTTGACCGGATCTTTCAGAGCATGAACAAGCTTACGAAGGAATCCCGCATGATCAACTGCTCCTGCTGCGGCTATGAATCCTGCATGGATATGGCCATCGCGATCCATAACGGCTTTAATCATAAAAAGAATTGTATACACTATCTTAAGGATCTGGTTGAGGAAAGGGCGACCATGACGGACGCAATGACCGGGCTTCCGAACGCACTGGGCTTTAATGCCCATATAAGCCGGCTTTACGCCTCGGGTACATTAAGCAGCTATACCGCCTGCTATATGAATCTTAAGAACGTCGCTCTTATCAACAAACGCTACGGAAAGGAGGAGACCGACCGCATCCTCATAGATTATGCCAGCAAGCTTGCGGCCTTCCCTGATCACGATGAATGCATCGCAAGGCTTGTAGGCGACAGCTTTATTGCCCTCGTACGCAAGGAAAAGCAAGAGGATTTTCTGCGCCTCCTTGATGGGATCGAGGTAATAGGAATACTGAACGGAAGGGAAATGCCCGTAAACATACAGGCTGTGGCAGGGTGCCTTGACATAGATGAGACCTATAAGGACGGGGAGACCATTATCGGAATGTGCTCCACCGCTTTGAACGCGGCCAGGAATGTGCAAAGGGTAAGCTATCTCTTTGCGACCCCGGAAATGAGCAGGACCCTTATGCGGCAGAAGCAGATACTCTCCGCCTTCCCCGAGGCCCTTGAAAACGGTGAATTCCACGCATATTACCAGCCAAAGGTGGATACCACCGACAATAAGATAGTCGGGGCGGAGGCTCTGGTCCGCTGGATCCATAACGGTAACCTCATACCGCCTGATGAGTTTGTGCCCCTGCTTGAGGTTGACGGCAGCATCTGCAGGCTTGATATGTTTATCTTCGAGAGCGTGTGCCGTGATATCCGTAAATGGCTTGATAAAGGACTTGATCCGGTAAGGATCTCCACAAACTTCTCCAGGAAAAATCTGTCCGTACCCGGCTTTTCAAAGGCGATAGAGGAGACCATTGCCCGCTACGGCATACCAAAAAAGTACATCGAGGTTGAGGTCACGGAAACCAGCAGCGAGGAGGAAAACGGCCTTTTAAGCAAATTTATCGCCGAAATGCATGCTGCCGATATCATAATGGCCATAGATGATTTCGGGACCGGCTACTCCTCTCTGAACCTGTTAAGAGACTTCCCTGCCGACGTGCTTAAAATAGACAAGTCCTTTATCGACAACCATACCAATACGGCTAGAGACAATGTCGTGCTTGCAAATATAGCCAAAATGGCGAAGGAGCTCGATATGAGCATTATCACCGAGGGCGTGGAACGGATGGAGCAGGTGGAATTTCTGAGGGGAATCAACGTGAACCTGGTTCAGGGCTTTCTTTTTGATAAGCCCATGCCGGAGGAAGATTTTGAAAAGCGTCTGCGGGATCGTATATATGCGGGAAAGAGCAGCTGACCGCCCCTTCCCGCTCTGAAGTCCTATTCCTCAAGCAATGCCTTAACCAGTGCGGGGATCTCCTTAAAGTCCTCTTCCCCGGGATTCCACAGGGAGCGCACCTCCTCTTCTATTACGTTAAAGCCGGCATCCTTAAGCCTTTCCTTAAGTATCCTGACGGATTCTCCGCTCCAGCCGTAGCAGCCGAAGGCCGCCGCCCTTTTGTTCCTGAATTTGAGCTGCTTTAAGAACTCGAGCCACCCGGCAATGCCTGACAGGATGCTGTTGCTTACGGTGGGTGAGCCGACCGCGACAGCCCTGGACCTGAACACCTCTGTCATGATCTCGTTCTTATCTGCCTTTGCTGCATTAAAGACCTTTACCACGGTATCCGGGCTCTGGTTTTTTATCTCCTCAGCTATCCTGTGGGCAAGCTTTGCAGTACCCTCCCACATGGTATCATAAACGACGGTCACCTGATCCTCCTTATAGGCATCGGCCCACTCCGCGTATTTCCTGACTATCTGCATAGGGTCCTCTCTCCAGATCGCTCCGTGAGACGGCGCTATGATATCAAAGGTCAGGCCAAGCGCCTCGATCTCCTCAAGCTTCTTCTTCAGCACCATTGCAAAGGGATTCAGGATATTGGTGAAGTACTTGATGGCCTCCTTATAGAGAAGGCACTGATCCGCTTTGTCATTGAAAAGCTCGTCCGTCGCGTAGTGCTGGCCGAACGCATCATTTGAAAAGAGGATGTTGTCTCCTGTCATGTAGGTCGCCATGGAATCGGGCCAGTGCAGCATCCGCATTTCAAGGAATATAAGCTTTTTCCCGTTCCCTATTTCAATACTGTCCCCGCTCTTTACCGTCTTAAAGTTCCAGCCTCTTTTGCCGTACTGTCCCTCAAGGCTCTTAACGGCATTTTCCGTACAGTAGATCGGAGTATCCGGGATCTCCTCCATCAATGCGGTAAGAGAGCCCGAATGATCGCATTCCCCGTGATTTGCAACGATGAGATCTATCTTCTTAAGATCGATCTCCTGCTTCAGATTCTCCACAAAGTCAAAGCGGTGAGGCGTCCATACGGTATCTATCAGCACCGTCTTTTCCTCCTCTATCAGGTAGGCATTCTGGCTTGAACCGTTAAGGATCGAATAATCATCCCCGTGGAAGGTCTCAAGCTCCCAGTCCATATAACCTACCCAGCTTACGTTTCCCTTAACCTGTCTTCTCATAAAAACCTCCGATGTTTTTTATACAGTTCCACTCACAGCTTTTCGGGCTCAGGGTAGCTTACCCCGAAGGTCTCTACCGTTACGGACTTCATGACCTGGGGCTTTAACGGCCTGTCCGAACGATCCGTCTCGGTCTCCGCTATCCTGTCCACGTTCTCGATCCCCTCCGTGACCCTGCCGAAGGCCGCATACTCGCCGTCAAGATGAGGCGATTTCCTATGCATTATAAAAAACTGGCTTCCCGCCGAATCCGGCATCATGGAACGGGCCATGGAAAGAACGCCCTTATCATGCTTAAGCTCATTTTTAAAGCCGTTATGCGAAAATTCACCCTTTATCGAATAACCCGGGCCGCCCATTCCGGTCCCCTCCGGATCTCCGCCCTGGATCATAAAGCCGCTTATCACCCTGTGAAAAATAAGGCCGTCATAAAAGCCCTTATTTATCAGGCTGATGAAATTATTTACGGACTGGGGCGCGATCTCAGGATAAAGCTCCGCCTTTATCACATCCCCGTTTTCCATGGTTATAGTCACTACAGGATTCTGTGCCATTATAAACTCCTCCTTTACAAAAAGCTCTTATTTATACAGAAAACAAAGAAATAATCATTCCGGGTCCTTATTTCTCACAGCTATAGGAAACGACAAAGTTCTTTTTACTTTGGCGTTTCCTGCGCCGGAGGCTTTATAGTGAACGACAAATTATTTTTGTCGTTCACTATATTGTAAGACTCCGGCGGGGATATGTCAAAATATTAAAACAGCCATTGATGACATTGCACCGCGGAGCCTTATGTTCAAAAGTGCTCAATTGTGCTATACTTAAGCAGCTGTGAGCATTAAAGGAAGCTGTTTTGTACACTTCCTTCAAAGGAGTCATGATGAAGATCTCTACCAAAGGAAAATACGCCCTGAGAATGATGCTTGACCTGGCAGAGCATCAGGAGAACGGTTTTGTATCCCTTAAGGATATCGCCGTCCGTCAGGATATATCCAAAAAATATCTGGAACAGATCATCCCGATACTTAACCGCTCCGATATCCTGAACTCAAGCCGCGGCTTCCAGGGCGGCTACAGACTGGCACGAAAGCCCTCTGAATATACAGTCGGAGAGATCCTCCGGCTTACCGAGGGGAATCTTGCGCCCGTGACCTGTCTTGAAAAAAAAGTCAATGACTGCCCGCGGAAGGAGCAGTGCGCCACCCTGGGACTCTGGGAGGGGCTTTACAGGGTAATAAGCGATTACCTTGACGGCATCACCCTTCAGGATCTCATAGAAAGGCAGCGCACTCTCTCATCAGATAACTATGTTATTTAATATCCCCGAAAATCCACCCGGTATTCGTCCGGCAACCCGAACGGCCCGGTGCAGAAGTCTCACTCATACGTGATCCGGATGCTTTCGATCACAGGCTGCTCCTCCGCCGGAATAGTACCGTTTCCGTCTACAGGCTTTGCGTCTCTGCATATGCTGTCTACTATATCGATCCCCTCCGTAACATGACCAAAGCCGGCATACTGCCCGTCAAGGAAGGTACTGTCGGATTGGACGATAAAGAACTGGGAGCTGGCGCTGTCCGGTTCCTGACTCCTTGCCATTGATATGGTCCCCTTTGTATGGGAGATATTATTCTCTACACCATTTAACAGGAATTCACCCTTTATCGTACTGTCAGCGCCGCCGGTACCGTTTCCCTCGGGATCTCCGCCCTGCATCATGAAGCCGTCCATTATCCGGTGAAAGGTCAGTCCGTCATAAAAGCCGCTCTCCGCAAGCCCTATAAAGTTCTCCACCGTTATCGGCGCTTCCTCGGGCTCAAGCACGACCTTTACGGTGCCGTAATCCCTGATGCTTATCTCCGCATAGGGAACCCCGGGATAATCCTTTCCGGAGGGCTCCTCTGAGACATCGCTCTTTTCCCCGCCTGCATCCTCATTATTGCCTGACAGGCCCTCCTCCGCCTTTTCCCCGGTATCCTCGGGGCTTTCGGAGCCTGCTTCGGCCTGTTCATTTATGACGGTGCCCTCAGCTGTGCTGTTTCCCGCACAGCCCGCAAAAAGAACGGATACCGCCAGAATTGCTATAGCATATGTTATTGAATCCTTGAATTTTTTTCTCATAATACTTCCTCCCTGTGCTTATTTTTCAGTTCCTATGATATGTCCGGCAAATTCCCTTGTTTTAAGTCCTTTTGTCAGCTCCTCCCCCGCATCGTCCTCTTTGAAGATATAGATTATGTCACTGCGTACCCTTCCGCTCTTAAGCGCAGCCCTCCACTGGGAAATGCTCAGATCCGTTATATCGTTTATATCCCTCGCATAATAATAGTTGTTCTGCCACATACCGTTCAGATAGGCATAATAAGCGGTATCCATCAGGATATCATTATCATTGTACAGGAATACAAAGCCGCTGTAACGGCCGCCCGGCTCTCCCACAGGCTTTTCCTTTAGCCATATGTTTTCATAGCTCTGCCTTTCCGCAAAGTAATCATGCTTTCCCTTAAGCATCCCTGAGATATCATAAAGCTGAAGGGCAAGCGCGAAGCTGAGTATCACATACAGAAGCGTCCGTTTACCGTCAGGGCCCGCAAGAAAGCCGCAAAGCCTTACGCTCCCGACTATTCCCGCAAGCATCAGAAGATAGACGGCTGTCCATATAAATCTTCCGTTTGAGCGGAATATCCCGAGAAAGCTCCTTACAAAGCCGGGATACCAGACGCCGAAAAGCTTTACTCCGTTAAAGGAGACGATTGGGAACATCGCAAGAGCACAGAAGCACGCAAAGAGCACCGCGGCTATCGGAAGCCTTACATGCTCCCTTATGATACCCTTAAGCTCAAGCTTATCCCTGCCTGACCCGACACTAACCGCGGTGCAGATCACCAGACAGACCAGCACAAAGATAAGCAGGAAGATCATCCCTCCGCCAAGGTATCCGAAGCCCTCATACTGAAAATCATAATAAAGAGGCAGCTCACCGTAAAGCCTTCCGTCCGAAAGAGGGTTGATAAAGGTGTTCAGATTGCTGGAAAAGGTACCCAGTCCTTCCCCTACCGCGCTTGTACCCCCGTAGAAGGCGCCATAGAGAAACAATGAGATTATCGCGGCAAGACAGAACCCGATAAGCTCAAGGCCTCCGTTTAACGCCCCCCTCTTAAGCCTGTCCTTCCCCTTTAAGGGCCCGGTAAGCATCTCATCCGCCACAGCCGCAAGCATAATGAGCCCCGTCATCGGCAGGAAATATGAATGAATGCCGACACACAGGAACCCGGTGAGGCTCCAGTAAATTATCCTGCGGCGGAGTGTAAGCTCCTCCTGATACAGCCACAGCACCAGTGCAAGGATCAGTATCCAGTGAGCCGCAAGTGCCGTATGATAGTACATTCTCTGTATAATGGGATAGCTGAGGATAAAAAACAGAGAGCAGGGCAGAATGACGGTAAGGCTGTCTGTAAATCTTGCAAGCAGCAGGCACGAAAACCCGCCCATGAGCATGAAGGAGATAAGTCCCGCGATACCGAAATACTGAAACCTGAGCGGGAGAAAAAAAGCAAAAAGCTTAAAAAAAACAGCCAGGATCGGTATCGAATCCGTATAGACCACCGACATGCTCTGCGGAAATGACAGGGTTTCGATAAGCCCGGGCGGAAACTGCCATCTGCTCTGCCTGAAGTGGCAGAAGCCTATATAATGCTGTCTCAGATCCATATCCCCGAGCAGAAGCCAGTCGTCATAGGTCGGATCAAGGATCCTTGCACCGTATACGAGCAGAAAGCATACCGCCCCCAGGACTGAGCCCGCAAAAAAAAGCCGCCTCGCAGACCGCGAAGAATTATCTGACGATAATGACCTCATCCGATTCCATTGCCTTTCTGTACAGCTCCTCGATGCGGCCGCCCGCTTCGGCTGTCAGTCTTCTTTCAGATCTTCTGATGATACTTACCTTAGGCTTTGTTACAGGATGCTTTGCCACAAAGATCGTGCAGCAGTCCTCAAAGGGAAGGATAGATGTTTCATAGGTGCCTATCCTTTCGGAGATATGGATTATCTCCTGCTTGTCAAAGCCTATCAGCGGCCTGTATACAGGCATTGTACATACATCATTCGTAGCAGCAAGAGACTGCATCGTCTGGCTTGCGACCTGACCTATGCTCTCACCGGTTATAAGCCCCAGGCATTCCGTCTCCTTCGCAAGCTCCTCCGCTATCCTCATCATATAGCGGCGCATGATTATGGTAAGCTCATCCTTGGGACATTTCTCATATATCTCCATCTGGATATCGGTAAAATTGATCACATGAAGATAGATCGGGCCGGTATATTTTGAAAGGATCCTTGCCAGATCCACTACCTTCTGCTTTGCCCTTTCACTGGTATAGGGCGGCGCATGAAAATATACCGCGTCGATCTTGACCCCCCTCTTTGCGATCATATATCCCGCAACGGGTGAATCTATACCTCCCGAAAGAAGGAGCATGCCCTTTCCGTTCGTTCCGACAGGCATCCCTCCCGGTCCCGGGATCGTAGTCGAATAAATATAGATCCTTTCCCTGATCTCTATATTTATCCATAGCTCGGGATCATGGACATCGACCCTCAGCCCGGGGAAGCGTTCAAGTATCCGCCCGCCAAGCTCCATATTTATCTCCTGGGAATTTAAGGGATAATCCTTGCGCGCCCGCCTTGCATTGACCTTAAAGGTGCGGGGAGGCTTATGTGAAGAGGTCTCCCGGTCCCCGCTTAAATGAAACTCCTCCAGATAACTGAGCACATCCTCGGAAAGCCTGTCAAAGCCCTCGTCCTCCACATGGACCACGGGACAGATCCCTGTGATACCGAAAACGCATTTGAGCTTTTCGGCCACCTCATAAGGATCAGGGTCGCCTTCCGTGCATTCGATATATACCCTTCCGGAGGCTTTGGTGACCGCAAACTCCCCCTCACACCTCTTGAGCGCGTATTTTATCTGCCTTACCAGAGCATCCTCGAAAAGCCCTCTGTTCTTTCCCTTTATCGCGATTTCAGCATATTTTATCAAAAAAGCCGTATACTTCATCCTTATATCCCCTTAAATGCTCCATTATCTTCTTACGAACCTTCCGAGCACCGGAAGGATCTCTTTTAACGCCCTGAGCGTATATTCAAGCTCAGCCTTCGTCGTTTCCCGTGAAAAGCTGAACCTTACCGTCTTATCAAGATACTGATCCTTAAGCCCGACAGCCCTGAGCGTCTTTGATACCGAAGGCCTGTTGCTCGAACAGGCAGAGCCGGCGGAAACATAGATACCCTTTTCCTCAAGCGCATGCAGCATGACCTCGGCCCGGACCTTTTCAAATGAGACGCTGACGATATGAGGAGCAGTCTCTTCAATGTCCTCCGGCCGGCATATTTCAGACTGTCCGGATATTCCCCCTTCCGCATCCCCTTCAGGGCTAACGCAGGATGTCAGTCCGTTTACCCCGGCGACTCCTTCGGTTTTAAGAAGCTCCCCGATGAAATACCGCTTTAACCCAAACAGTCTTTCCCTGTCCTCCTCAAGGCTTCCGTAAACGATCTCCGCAGCCGCGGCCATTCCCGCTATCCCCTGGACATTTTCCGTTCCCGAGCGCATTCCGTTCTGCTGCCCGCCTCCGAATATCAGGGGACTCAGCCTCACCTTGTCTGATACATAAAGAAAGCCCGTCCCCTTGGGGCCGTGGAACTTGTGTCCGCTTGCGGAAAGCAGATCTATTCCGGCTTTTTTAGGGTGTATCCTCGCTTTTCCGTAGCCCTGTACGGCATCCGTATGAAAAATGATCCCCGGGTCGTAGCTTTTTACCGTCTCCGAAAGCTCTGCGAGAGCCTGGACTGAACCGATCTCATTGTTCGTATGCATTATCGAAACAAGGACCGTGTCCTTACGCAAAGCCTCCTTAAGCTCACGGGGATCTGCCCGACCTGAACTGTCGACCCCTAAGAGTGTGACCTCAAAGCCCCTGTCCTCAAGCTCCTTAAGGGACGACAATATTGCAGGGTGCTCGATCTCTGTGGATATGATATGCTTCCCCCGCCTCAGGCTGCTCTTACAAAGGACTGTCCCGAAAAGAGCCATATTGTCGGACTCTGTCCCTCCCGAGGTAAATATCAGCTCCCTTTCACTTACCCTTAAGGTATCTGCTATTATCTCCCTTGCCTTACGGATCTCCTTTTCAGCAAGGACCCCGAGGTTATGAAGACTGGACGGATTTCCGTAGGTCCTGTCATAAAGGCGGTCCATAAGCTCCCTTACCTCGTCAAGGCATCGGGTAGTTGCCGAATTATCAAGATATACTTCCATTTCTCCCTACCAAAACATAAAATTGACTGATGCCGCAAAACGCCCGGCCGCATCCCGATGTATGCTCAGATGCCCGTATCGGGACCGACAGCCCGCGACTCAGGCCATGGACTCTCCAGAAGGTAAACAAGCCACGAGAGTACTGTCATCCCGGCGGTCTCCGTTCTTAATATACGCCTGCCCAGGGTGATCTCCTCACAGCCCTTTTTTCTCGCAAGGTCGATCTCCTCCTCCGAGAAGCCCCCCTCAGGGCCGATAAAAACAGCTATCTGCTGCCCCGGCCTTATTGAGCCCAGTATGCTGCGGGTCCTTTCCATTGAAGAGGGATCGCACAGCTCATACGGAAGAAGCCGTATCCCGATCTCCTTCTCGTCACAGTATAAAAGCGCCTCCTCAAAGCTTAAGACCTCCCTTATCCGGGGTATTATCCGCCGCTTTGCCTGCTTTGCCGCCGCCTCCGAAACGGCCTGATATCTTTCCGTGCGTTTTCTGATCTTTTTTTCGTCAAGCCTCACTACCGAGCGCTTCATCGAAACAGGGATCACCTCATACGCCCCCAGCTCCACCGCCTTCTGGATTATCAGCTCCAGCTTATCTCCCTTGGGCAGCCCCTGAAACAGATATATCCTGCAGGGAAGCTCCACATTCTCCTGTTTTATGAACAGCAGTCTCAGCCTGACCGTCTGAGAGTCCTCGTCAAAGCTCTCTATGGCACAGCGGTATTCCTCCGCACCGGTGGTCACTACCGAAACCTCTTCTCCCGGTCTCAGCCTTAAGACGTTTCGTATGTGATTGTAATCCCTCCCGGAAACAGAAACGGCAGTTCCGTCAATAGCCGAGGGCTCCGTAAAAAACTGATACATAACCGGTCTACCGTTCCTTCCTTGCGGTGATCTCAGTCCATTCCCCAAGATGAACCGTCTCAAGGATCTCAAAGCCCGACCTGCGGACAACGGAAATGACCTTATCCTCCCAGCATTCATCTGCCCTTTCTGAGCTCTCCCTGCCGGATAAGGATGTGCCGTCCCCCTCCGCGCCTATTATTCCTGACATGATATATATCCCGCCCTTTTTAATATGCCCGGTTATCTGCGGTGTAAGCTC
>DFEA01000108.1 GCA_002368575.1 Lachnospiraceae bacterium UBA3814
CAATAGCCTGGGCTGTGGTGGAATATATCGCGAACGAAAAGCATCTTGGCGGAAAGACCCTTTTTGCCACCCATTATCATGAGCTTACGGAGTTGGAGGGCAAGATAAGCTCTGTGAGGAATTACTGCGTTGCGGTAAAGGAGCAGGGCGAGGATATCGTCTTCTTAAGAAAGATAGTAAAGGGAGGAGCCGATAAGAGCTACGGGATACAGGTCGCAAGGCTGGCGGGTGTCCCGGAGGAGGTAACCAAAAGGGCTAAGGAGCTTGTAGAGCAGCTATCCGATAACGATATAACGATAAACATAAAAATGCCCGAGGAAGGAAAGGCTCCTGCGGGAAGGAAGGTAAAGAGATACGATGAGGTGGACCTTTTACAGATGTCTTTATTTGATACCGTAAAAGATGATGATATAATCAACGAAATAAAGGAGCTTGACATAGACAGGATGACTCCGATGGAAGCATTGAACACGCTTAATGTGATAAAAAACAGGATAAATAACAGGTGGTAGTTAATGGGAGCTCACATTCACAGCCTTGACGAGGAGACCATAAACAGAATAGCAGCCGGAGAGGTAGTGGAAAGGCCCTTAAACGTGGTCAAGGAGCTTATTGAGAACGCCGTTGATGCCGGGGCAAGCGCCATAACCGTTGAAATAAGGGACGGAGGACTGTCCTATATAAGGGTAACAGACAACGGTGAGGGGATCGCAAGGGAAGAGGTTCGTACCGCGTTTCTCAGGCATACCACCAGCAAGCTTAAGGACGCCTCCGAACTCATAAGCATTAACAGCCTGGGCTTCAGGGGGGAAGCGCTCTCAAGCATAGCCGCGGTGGCAATGGTCGAGCTTCTTACAAAAACCGGTGCCTCTCTTACCGGAGTGAGATACTGCATAGAGGGCTCGACGGAAAAGGTCTTTGACGACGTGGGAATCCCGGACGGGACCACCTTTATAGTGCGAAACCTTTTCTACAATACTCCCGCAAGAAGAAAATTCTTAAAGAGTCCGGCAGTGGAGGCCGGCTATATATCCGATCTCATGGAGCGGATGATGCTGTCCCATACCGATATTTCCTTTAAGCTTATCCAGGGAGGGAAGATAAAGCTTCAGTCCTACGGAAACGGGAAACCTCTTGATGTGGTATATTCCCTTTACGGAAGGGATGTGATGGAAAGCCTTATGCCGGTAAATGCTTCGGAGGGCTCGGTGTCCGTGACCGGATACATAGGCAGGCCTGCGATCGGCAGGGGCAGCAGAAGCTTTGAGATATATTATGTAAACCAGCGCTATATACGGAGCAGTCTCATAAGCGCCGCTCTTGAGGAGGCATATAAGCCGTACCTTATGCAGCACAGGTTTCCCTTTGTACTGCTTTATCTTGACATACCCCCGGAGGAGCTGGATGTAAATGTACATCCTTCAAAAATGGAGATCCGTTTTCTGAATGAAAAGCCCCTGTATGAGCTCCTGACCTCAGAGATCGGAAGGATCCTTAAGAACGCGGACATGATTGTGGAGATAAAGGAGGCGGAAAAGGCGCCGGAAATCGATAAGCCTGCTCCGGAGCCCTTTGAGGCGGTCAGAAGGGAGGAGGAGGTAAAGGCCCTGCGAAGCGTCTCTGAGGGGGAAAAGCCTCTGAGCATGCCTGAGCCTGGCTCTTATTTATCGGAAAGTAAAGCCTTATCACAGCCGGAGCCTTATACCCGGGCTTCCATGTCATTAATGGAGGAAGCAGCCTACGGAAAGGCAGAGGATGATAAGAACGATCCTCCCGGGGCAGGGGAAGCGGGACAGCTTTCTCTCTTTCCGGAGGTACGCTTCCTCTCCGGGGAGGCTCTTAAAAGGCACCGTATCATAGGACAGCTCTTTAAGACCTACTGGCTTGTGGAAATGGATGATGAGCTGTATATGATCGACCAGCACGCCGCCCATGAAAAGATAAAGTATGAAAGGCTCATTAAGCAGCTTAATGAAAACCGGGTGTTTTCACAGAACATAAGCCCCGCGCAGGTCATCACCCTTACAAGGAGGGAGGCGGAGGTATATAAAGGCTGCCGGGCTGAGTTTGAGCGCTGCGGCTTTGAGATCGGGGATTTCGGAGGCACCGATATAAGGATAAGCGCGATCCCTACCGAGCTTTACGGTATGACGGTGAGCGAATATTTTCATGACCTTCTCGATGAGCTCATGGAGGAAAAGCTTTTTGAAGGAGACAGCCCCCAAAACGGCTCCTCAGCGTTGCCGGGGGAGGGCTTCGTTTCCGATGAAATACTCCATGCCATAGCCACAAAGGCCTGTAAAAGCGCGGTCAAGGGCAACACCCTTCTTTCAGCCGAGGAAGCGCGCGCCCTTATAGATGAGCTTATGGAGCTTGAGGATCCGTACCATTGTCCCCACGGGAGGCCGGTGATCATAAAGCTTAAGAAGTCCGAGATAGAAAAGATGTTCAAGAGGATCGTATAGCAGGTCTGATATGGAGCTGTTTATCATTTCTCTCATTATTATCATAGTCCGCATAGTGACCTCCGCGTTTATCGGAGATATGCCTTCCCGTATCAGGCTTGTTTTCAGGCTGACCTCCTATTTCGGAATGCTCCTTGTCTGCGCCTTTATTGCGGGACGTGCGGGAGGCTTCCCCTATTACATGAACGGGCTGTTTGTCATCATTGTGACCTTTGCTCTGACCTTCATATTGAGACGCAGCATAACCGTGGGGAATGCGCTGGAAATTGCCATGAGCGGACTGTTGGTGTGTCTTACGGCATATGTTTTCATTGACCTGTTCAGGCTCTCAAAAAGCCCGGGACTGTGCTTTGTAAGCTGTGCGGGCTTTTATGATATCTGGTACCTTTCCGTCATAAGTCTTGAGCACGAGGAAAGACACCGTTTTAATAAGGCAGAGCTCCTTGCCGCCTCGGTGATCATCCTTTTAAGCTCTGCTGTATACGGCTTTCTCATATTCAGAGCCACCTTTTTTGCACTGAACGGCATGAGGGACCTGCTTTCTGTGCTTATCTGCACGGCAATGACCGTATACGCCCCGGTATGCATCACCGCAGCCTTTATTGCAGGAGAGCGGAATAACCGTCCCTTCCAAAACCCCTTTACAGCCTTCAGGAAAAGAAGGACCTTTACCTATAAAAGCTTTGGGGAGAAGGATCTGCACTGGGATTACGAGGGAGGCGAGCAGGAATACGACTGGGGAAGGGATCCCCGGGGCAGCAAGACCGGGAAAAAAAGAGGGTCGGGTGAGTACCAAAAAGCGGGAACAGGCCGCAGCGGGGAGCAGACCTCCTCCGGAGAAGGCTTTGAAAGCAGTATCTTAGGCGACGATGTAAAGAAGGCCATGAGGATCTTCGGCATAAGGAGCCTTAACGAACTGAGCAGGGAATCGCTTGACAGGAAAAGAAGAGAGCTTATGAAAAGATATCATCCTGATTCCGGGAGCGCGGGAAGCACGGAAAGGGCCGGGGAGATAAACGCGGCCTACGATCTCTTAAAGAGGTATATATAGGCTCTCAGATCAAAACGCGTCTTAACGTCTCGACACAGAATGGAACCTTCGCAGAGTCGTAATCTACGCTGTGAGCCTAAGTTTATAACATTGCTTTACGATGGAAAATATGAAAAACTGACAAAAAAACACGGAATGCAAAAATTTCAGAATGCAAAAATTTCACAAAAAAACACTGGAAATATACTGTATGAATTGCTACAATTATACCTGTGTGATTTGTTACTATGGCTTTCAGGGTATTCTCAGAGCCTGGTTCTAAACGGTTACGCTGATTTCAATAAACAGGAGGAACAGTTATGACAATTAATAAGGATTCCAACGGGGATGCTCTTAACATCGCATTATCAGGAAGGCTTGATACGACCACGGCTCCTGAGTTAGAGGAGGAGCTTAAGAGCTCTCTCGACGGGGTTAAGGAGCTTAGCTTTGATTTTGCGGAGCTTGCGTATATCTCTTCTGCGGGCCTGAGGGTTCTGCTTTCGGCACAGAAGCTCATGAACAAGGCTGGAGGGAATATGAAGATAAAGGGAGCTAATGAAGAGATCAAGGAGATCTTTGAGGTTACCGGCTTTAACGATATCCTTAATATCGAATGACTGAGAGCATTCTCTGCAGCATATGAAAGGTGCCTTTTAAGACACCTTTTTTTGCGCATAATTGAAATATGATTGAAAAAAAGAAGGCTGTTTTTGTCATAATATTGCTCGGGATCGTTCTGTCTCTGCTTTCGACGCTGCTTACTACAATGTCCTTTCATAAGATGCAGGCGGAGAATTATGTGCATGCCAGGCTCCTAAGCACCGTCAGCGCCGTCAGAAAGCTTAATTATGCCTTAAGCTTCGGAAAACCTCTTGATAAGTATTACGGACTGGATCATCTGCTTTACGGCATTATGGAGCTGTCTGAGGATATTCTGGGAGTGGAGGTCACGGATGAGCACAAAGCCTCTGTCCTTATTGTGGGGGAAATGGAGGAAGGGGTAAGACAGGGCGGAACGGGAGAGGAATATGAGGTAAAGTCCGACGGTATCTATGCCTTTACTCCCTTTGATTGCGGTATGCTGATACTGAGGCTTGATACATCGTCGGTAAACCGGCTGACAAAAGAATTCCTTATTTTCATGCTTGTACTGGATCTGATCCTTGTGCTCCTTGTCGGGCTTACGGTAAATATCCTGTTCGGACGCTGCGGGGATGAGATAATGATAAAAAAACTCAGGGTAAACGGTATCCTTATCCTGATAGCTTCACAGCTTATCCTCGGTGGCATAGCCATGGAAAGAATGGATCGCTCCTATAAGGATTCCATAGATCAGATCGCCCGTGACACAGCCTGCATGGTGGAAAATGATATAAACGATGTCATAGAAAAGGGCGTTCAATATGAGGAGATCACAAGAATAAATGAGTATCTTGATGAGCTTGTCCTGGATATTCCGGAGATATCCAAACTGTCCCTCAGCGATTCTGAAGTCCGCGACGGTAAAAACGTTCTCGGCTATGAAATGAACATAAGCGGAAGCGCCGACAGTGCGCTACCTTTTTTTTGTATCTACGATTACAACTGGGATCTCATCAATGAGAGAAGGATCAACAACGGGATAGACATTATTATCCTCGTTATGATCACTGTGTTTGTAAGCCTTGAGGCTGTCAGCTTTTTCACAAAACATTTTTTACTTTCCGGCACGCGAAAAAGGGGAGAGCTTTACCTTCCGGGCTTTCGTCTCTTTGTTTTTTTTGAAGGTATCGCCTTCAGTCTTGACGGCAGTTTTTTTTCGGTTTATTCAAGAAAGCTGTATCTGGCCATGGGGCTTCCCGATTCCATGTCTTTTCTCAGCGGTATGCCCCACACCATGTATTCCGCGGCAATTGTCACCGGTCTTATATTCTCACGCTCTTTGATCCAGAGGCTGGGCATGAAGCGTGTACTTTCCGTCGGTGTCATGTCAGGTGTTGCGGGTTATGTGCTGTGCGCTGTTTCCTTAAACCTTCCCATGCTCATAGCGGCGCGGTTTATTTACGGCTTCTGCAACGGACTGCTCATAAACTGTATAAGGCTTTTTGCCGCGTCCCAAAGCGATCCCAGGATACATACCAGGATCCTTGTGGATTATATGTCCGCGATAAATCTGGGAGTCAGCTGCGGCGTCGTAATAGGAGGACTTATAGCGGACGTATCCTCCTATACCGTCGTGTTCCTTACCGGTGCGGTACTGGGTTCCCTGTGCTTATTCCTTATATTGTTTGCAGGTTTTCCCGAAAGATCGGAGCGGAGCACGGAACGTATGCTGTTCTTAAGCTCCTTTCAGGAGCTGCGTATACCAAGGGTGTTAGTGTATATGTTCGCTGTAGTGCTTCCGGTCTACATAGCCACGCTTTTTGTGAGCTACAGCTTTCCTCTGTTCGGAGACGAGGCAGGCTTTTCAAATTCAATGGTCTCAGGCTGTCTTATGATTAACTATATCATCATTGCATATCTTACGAAGCCGATAGCTGACATGGTGATAAAGCATTTTCTTCCCCGGACGGCCATGGGCGTTTATATGCTCCTTCAGGCGGTCAGTATAGGGATATTTGTGATCGCACAGACTCCATTATCCGCACTGGCGGCCCTTGTACTTACAAGCTTCTGGGACTGCTTCGGCATGGTAGTCATTGATCTTGGCCTAAGCGATGTTAAGGAGGCCAGCATGGAAAAGTGTACTCTTCTTCAGATGCTGTTCGGAAAGCTGGGGCTTGTGGCGGGACCACCGCTCATCACCGCAAGGCTTCAAAACGGAGCGGCCCGGGCCACGGGGATAACGGTGATATTCCTCCTTGTCGGTTTTTTCGTATATACTGCATCATATTTTCTGATGGGGGTAAAACATAGAAAATGATAATGAAGAAACTGGTGACTTCGCTGCTCATTATGTGTATTCTGATGCTGCCCCTTGCGCTTGCCGCAGGCGGTGAGGAGCCCGGAGGTGAGCCTGTTGTAATAAGGTTCGGATACGCACAGACGAGAAACTATATAGCCTTTGCGGAAGGACTCCTTGACCTGGCAAGGAAAATGGCAGGGGCGGGCCTGCTTTCCGATTCGATCCTTAAGGAATATGAGGGTGTTGATTTTGAGGAGACTTTTCAGGATGAGGATATAAATAAGCTATGGAATGATATCTGTGACGCAAATATCCCCGGTTCCAGATATCAGTTTGTCCGGGAAGCCTTTTTTGATATGAGCCTGATGGAGGAAAAGGATCATGAGAAAATGGTGAACCGCGATGATGTTGATATTATGTTAACCATGGGAACCAGGCCGGGTGTTTATTTTGCAAACAACGAAAAAAAGAATAAGTTTATCAACCTCTATGCCGCTGATCCCATAGCATCAAAGATAGTAAAGAGTGAAACGGAGCGCTATACCGACAATGCCTATGCCGTGGTTGACACCACACCCTATCTGAGACAGCTGGATGTCGGCTATAATTTTCTGCAGTTTAAGAAGCTGGGGATGGTATATGAGGCTTCGGAAACCGCTTATATTTATTCCGCTGTAAAGGAAGTCATGCAGAAATCAGAAGAATACGGCTTTGAGGTGGTATACAAAAACGTCACGGAGCCGGTTTCGGAGGATGATTTCGACAGATATTACAGAGAGCTTAAGCAGGCCTACAGGGAGCTTATTGACGAGGGTATGGACTGTCTTTATATTACAGTTTCGTCTATTGATTACGAGACCAAGCTTATGGAGCTTCTTGAGGATGCCGTGATTCCCGCCGGGGTGATGACGCTTGCCCAGGCTGATCTTGCGCCGCTTAAATACGGAGCTCTTCTGGGAGTTACCTTAACTGACTCCGCCGAAATCGCGGAGCATGTCTTCAGACAGCTTGAGAGGTATTCCACAGAGGGAGTGCCCTTTAATGAGCTGGATATGGTATGTGAGGTAACCCCGAGGATCGGTCTCAATATCACTACCGCAAAAAAGACGGGGTTTGATCCGGGCTTTAAGAAGCTGCTGATGACAGACAGGATATACAGAAATAAGGAGATACAGAAATGACCGGCGGGATGATCACAGGCCAAAAGAACCGGACTTCGGAAAACGGCAGAAGCAGAGGAAAAGGTATGCCCTTCCTTTCCGCCTTTAAGAATGCAGCAAGGCTCTTTCCCGATAATACTGCCTTATGCTTTAACGGTGCAGCCTATACCTACAGGGAGCTTGACAGCCTGACGGACAGGCTTGCGGCGCACCTCAACAGCAGAGGCATCGGAAGAGGAGACATAGTATCTGTCCTTATCAGAAGAAGCGAATATATGACCATAACCGCACTCGGGATATTGAAATCCGGCGCGGCCTATGAGCCTCTGGATGCAAAGCATCCGAAGAAGCGGATATGCTCGATGCTTAAGGATGCCGGCGCGTCCTTCGTGATCGTGGAAAAGGAATATGAGGAGCTTATCTATGATGCCGTAAGCACCGGGATGAAAGGAAGGCTTTATACCGAGGATATAGCTAAGCTTCCAAAGGCTTCGGAGCCGGTCCTGTCTGAGGCCGAGGAAAAAGATCTCTTCGTTATCCTTTATACCTCAGGCTCCACGGGAGAGCCTAAGGGGATAATGCTTACCCACAAAAATATTGCCGTCCTCCTGTCCTGGTATCTGTCGTACTATGAGGTCAGCAGTGACAGCAGAATGGGAGAACATCCGAGCTTTGTCTTTGACCTGGCAGTGCTGGAATCGCTCCTTCCGCTTGCTGCGGGAGGTGCTGTGTACATAATCCCCGAGGATATCCGTACAGACCTTTTTGAGCTGGGTCGTTTCTTTGACGAAAACGGGATAACCCACTGTACCATGACGACCACCCTGGGAAGGATGTTTGCCATGAACATAAGGTGCTCAAGCCTTAAGCACCTTACCGTGGGGGGAGAGGCCCTTATAAACGTTCGGAAGCCGGAGGGCTATATTCTGCATAACGGCTACGGTCCTGCGGAATGTACGGCCTTTGTCACAATGTTTCCCGTGCTCCGGGATTATCCGGGGAAGGTGCCTTTAGGAAAGGCAATGCCGGATGTTGAGCTTTATATCACGGACAGTAACGGGGAAAGAGTTAAGGAGGGTATGACCGGGGAGCTTTGGATAGCAGGGCCTCATGTGGCAAAGGGCTATATAAATCATCCGGAGCTTACCGCTGAAGTCTTTACGGAAAACCCCTTCTCAACAGACCCCGAGTATGCGGTGGTATATCATACCGGGGACCTTGCGCGCATAAATGAGGACGGCCTCATAGAATATATGGGCAGGGCTGACAGGCAGATAAAGATCAGGGGCTTTCGTATTGAGCCTGCGGAGCTTGAGGTCCTGCTTGAGAGCGCGGAAGGCATTAAGTCAGCCGTGGTGACAGCCTTCGGAAGCGGGGAAAACAAGGCGCTCTGCGCATACTATCTGTCGGATGAGCCTGTTGATGAGGGACTACTCTCAGAGCTTATCCTCGCCTCAAAGCCCTCATACATGCTCCCGTCCTGCTTTATCCACATGACGGAGCTCCCGCTTAATGTAAACGGCAAGATAGATCATTCAAGGCTCCCAAAGCCCGTATTAAATACCGTCGGGGATGGGGCCCGGGGCTTTGCGACCGATACCGAGGAGAAGCTTTCCGGGCTTTATGAGGAGGTGCTTTCAGCCGGCGCTGTGGGAAGAGAAAACAGCTTTTATGCGCTTGGAGGAAATTCACTGTCGGCGGCAGCCCTGCTTTACAGGATATATGAGACCTTTTCCGTAAGGCTTAAGCTGAGCGATATCCTTGAAAATCCCGTTGTTTATGCTCTGGCAGAGAGGATAGACAGGGCTTGCGGGGCGGAGGGTGAGGATAGCCTCATAAGGCCTGTAAGTCTTCCTGAGGCTCGGGACTATGCCGTAAGTGTGAGCCAGACACGGATATATACCGCCCAGGGCATGCTTTCCGGGACTGATGATACCTATCTGCTCTCCTTTTGTATAGAGGCTGAGGCCGGCTTTGAAAGAGAGCGTGTTATCAGGGCGCTTATGTGTTTATTTGAAAGGCATGAAAGCCTCAGAACAGGCTTTGTCCTTACCGGAAACGGTCTCAGGCAGACGATACTTCCGAAGGATGAGGCCTCGGTATCCGATGCCGTAAGACGCTCTGAGGGAAGGAGGATCTTTTCAGAGGATTTTTCCTTTGAACGGGCTCCCTTGTTTGGCTGGAGCTTAAAGGAGAGGACGATCTCCTTTGAATTTCATCATATTATAAGCGACGGCAGGAGCAATATGCTTTTTGCTTCGGAATTCACAAAGCTTTATAACGGACTGAAGCTTCCCGGGAATCCTCTTCACCAGAAGGAATACGCGGCTTATGAGGCCGTTCTTAAGGGATCACCTGAGTATGCCGGGCAGCGGAATGCATGGAGAGAGCTGTCCTCCCGATTTACTGAAGCACAGGAGCTGCATTTTCCCTTCGACAGGGCATTCAGGGAGGGTGAGGAAAGAAATGCGGGACATTTTCTGATGGAATATGACCCCGGACTTTCCGGTGAGATCGATAGGTTTTGCGTAAAGCGTGACATAACGCCCTTCATGTTCTTTCTTTCGGTCTTTTCGGTTCTTTGTATGCGGTATACGCAAAAGGAAGACCTCCTTTTCGGTACAGTCATGGACGGGCGTCAGGAAGCCTTTAATAAGGACATGCAGGGAATGTTTGTCAATACCGTGCCGCTGTTTATTGACGGGGATAAGGGCGAGCCGTTTTCAGCCCTTTTGGCAAAAACAAAGGAAACGGTCCTGTTTGCCATCAATAACCAGTCGGTTTCCCTTGAGGAGATAGCCTCTGATTTTTATGAGGAAGGCGGATTTTCAAGGACCTCTCACGGGCAGCTCCTTTTTGATGTCCTTTTTATCATGCAGAGCTTTGATACGGAGCTTATGGATATTGGGGGAAAGCCTGCACATTTGAGGCTTGAGTCCACGGAGAGGGCAATGTACGACCTTGTCTTTGAGGCGGAGAAGAGGGAGGATCGTTACTTTTTTGATATCAAGTATGATAACGGGCTTTTTACGGAGGAAAGCATCGGATATATCGCCTCCCACTTTAAGAACCTTACCGTAAGCTGTCTTAAGGAGGAGGCTCCTTCAATAAGCTGCGGGATGCTTTCCATTACCGATGAAAGAGAAGAAAGGCTGCTGCTTTCTGAGTTCATGGGGGAGACCGTCAGCTCGGACAGCGTACCTAAAGGGGAAAACGGCAGTGAAACAGCGATCGGGTTTATACTTGAAAGGGCTGTGGAGGAGCCTGACAGCTGTGCTCTGGTGTATAAGGATATCTCGCTTTCCTACGGTGAGCTTTTAAGCTGCGCAAAAGCGTTATCGCGCACGATATGCAGTCATATCGGCGCAGACGAGGAAATGATCCGTTCGGAAAACCGAACGGATCGGCGCGAACTGAAGTTCGCACCTAAGCACACGATCCGTGAACGGATCGGTGCAGTTGCGATAATTGCGGAGCGGGGGGCTGAAATGATAATTTCCATCCTTGGGACCATGCTTTCGGGCTTATGCTATGTCCCCGTTTCGCCCCATTACCCCAAAGACAGGCTTATGTATGTGCTGAGGGACTGCGAACCTTTACTGGTCATCACCTGCGGGTATGACCTGTCTGAGGAGATGTCAGGCTGCCTTAAAGAAGCAGGGATACCCATACTTTCATTTAATGATCACCGGCTCCTGCCACAGCGCGGCACAGGTACTTCCGAAACGGATACTGAGCTTTGGCTCCCTGCCCCCGAATCTCCCGCCTATATGATATATACCTCAGGGACAAGCGGAGAGCCCAAGGGCGTGGTGGTTTTGCATGGTCAGCTTGCGGCTATGCTCAAAGCCTATGAGGATATTTACCGGCTCGGTAAAAATGATGTCTTTCTGGAGTTTGCCGAATTTGTATTCGACATGTCGGTCTGGGAAATTTTTCAGATACTGACGGCCGGAGGGACGTTATGCATGATGCCCTCAGAGCTTGCAAAGGACCCCGAGGCCCTGGTGCGTTATTGTGCGGAAAAGCGGGTAAGCGCGGTAGCCTTTACTCCGAGCTATTTAAGACTTCTGGATCCAAAGGATTTTAAGGACATAAGATTTCTTGACACGGGAGGAGAGGCTGTCGACAGGGCACTTCTGCTTTCCTGGGCGGAGGGGAAGGATGTGGTCAATACCTATGGGCCCACTGAGACCACGGTAAATGCCACCGCCTTTGTATTTTCAAGAGACGGCCGGGTTTTTCCGAATCTGATTTCGGAAAAGAACAGCGTGCCAATCGGAAGGCCCGCTTCCGGCACCAGGGTCTATGTTTTAAACGGTGACCGGCTTTCGGGGATCGGTGTTCCCGGAGAGCTTTGCATCGCAGGAGTCCAGGTCTCTCAGGGTTATTATAAAAGGCCTGAGCTCACCGCGGAAAAATTCGTTAAGGATCCCTTCTTTGAGGGACGTATGTACAGAAGCGGTGATATGGCCAGGTTCCTCGCGGACGGAAACCTTGAATTTCTCGGTCGTCTCGATGCTCAGGTAAAGCTTCGGGGCTTCAGGATAGAGCTGCAGGAGATCGAGGCCTCAATGCGCCTTGTTCCGGGCATTAAGAACAGCGCCTGCGTAGTGGTGAAAAATGCTGCGGGAGAAGACGCACTCTGCGGATACTATGTTGAGAAGGAGACGGGAAAGATAAGCGGAGAGGAGCTGAGGAAGGCCCTTGAGGAGATATTGCCATCCTACATGGTACCGCAGTTTTTGATATCACTTACGGAGCTTCCCGTTACAATAAACGGAAAGCTTGACAGGAGGGCGCTTCCGAAGCCCTTTACGGCTTTGGCCTCAGGCCTCCGTAAGGAGCCTGAAGGTAATGTTGAAAACACAGACCCTGTGATCGCGGAGCTTTGCAGGGCCTATTCCACGGTGCTTGGTATTCCTGTGTCGGATATTGACGCGGATTTCCTTTCTCTCGGCGGTGATTCCATAAAGGCGATCAGGATAGCCTCACTTTTAAGACAGAGGGGCTTAAGGCTTGATGCCAATCTCATTCTCAGATACAGGACCATAAGAAGGACGGCACCCAGAGCGGCAGGGTCTGAAGAACGGGAATACAGGGAATATCCTGCGGTAAAAAAGACCCCTGTCATGCTTCTGTTTGAAAAGACTGAGATGAAGGAGCCATCCTGGTACAGCCAGTCGGTCATGCTGCTCCTTGACAGGGCTGCTGATATTTCAGATCCCGGACAGGCCTTTAAGCTCCTTACAGATGCTCACGGGATGCTTCGCATGCAGCTTAAGGACGGCGGCATAGTGATACGTGACAGGGAAGAGGTGAGGGCGCCTCATATCCCTGTATTTAACGGGCTGTCCGCCCTGCAGAGGGAGGCAGAATGCACAAAAGCTAGCCGGGAGCTGTCGCCTCTTAAGGGAGATATAATAAAGGCCGCAGTATTCATAAACGGTGAAGAAAGACGATTGTTCATAACCATACACCATTATGCCGTGGATGAGGTCTCCTGGGATATCCTGCTTCAGGATCTGAGCCTTATCCTTACGCCGTCAGCAAAGGCTTCTGAGGCTTTGTCAAATCCGGCCGGTCCTGAAGCTTCTGTAACGTCTGACATAAGTGTCCTTCTTGAAAAAAGAAGGACCGCGTCCTTCGGTGAGTGGGCAAAACGGCTGTGGGAATTTAAGGACAGGGAGGAGTTCCTTCCTCAGAAGGCATACTGGGACAGAGTCAGGAAGGAAATATACGAAAAGGCCTTAAGCACCGGAAAATGGCTTGCTGAGTATAAGGAAAGCAATGCGGAAGGAAAGGGAGGCTTTCCATGTATCAGGAAAATGCTCTGCGCACAAAAAGCGGAAAAGCTGTCCCTTCTTGCGAATAAACGTTTCGGTGCAGGACCTGATGCTCTGCTGCTTGCGGCCCTTGTGACTGTATTAAGAGAAAAGGGCGCTCCCGAAGAGATCGCTCTCTTAATGGAGGGACACGGAAGAGGCAGGCTTTCCCCGGAGATTGATGTAAGTCATACCATGGGCTGGTTTACCTCAGTCTACCCATTCATGGTACAGGCACAGGATACCTTCGATGAGCAGGTCACGACGATAAAGGAGGCTCTTTTAAGGGTGCCCGGTGCAGGCCTTGGCTACGGGCTTTTATATGACGATCAGTATGAGCCTGGGGGCCTTGTATTTAACTATCTGGGAAGAGAGGCCGAAAAGTCTTACGGAGCCTTTTCATATGCCGGAGAAAGCGCAGGAGAGGAAATATCCCCGCTAAACGGAATACCTGGGACCATAACCTTTAACATCCGCTTTACAAGGGACGGTCTTTTTGCGGAATGCTGTTATGACAGCGTATTTTCCGAGGTAAAGGTCTCAGAGCTTTTAAACAGCTATATTCTGAAGCTCTCAGACATTGCCTCAGAGGCCTCCTTCGAACGGAGGATATACGGGCCTTCCGATCTCTGCAGAGGAAGGGCCATGGAGCTTAAGGAGTGGAGGCAGCTGACCGAACAGTACTCTCCGGAAGAGCTTTCCGCGGTATTCAGGCTGACTCCCCTGCAGCAGGGAATGTTCTACCGTTATATGACCGAGCCTGAAAGCAGGGCCTATTATCTTCTTGACCGCCTTACGATAAATGAAGCCTGGGACAGTAAAAGGTTTAAGGAGGCTCTTTCTCTGATATCCGCACGCTTCGATGCCCTGCGCTTAAGGTTTGTATACAGAGGCTTTAGTGAGCCCTGGCAGCTTGTTTTAAAGGAAAATGCTCCTGAGCTGATCGAACTGCCGGAAGCGGATGTTTTTGAGGCTGCCGATATTATCGGTAAAAAAGGACTGTCCCTTACCGAGGGGTCTGTCATCAGGTTTGTAAGGTGCAGGGGAGAGGAAGCCACAGAGCTTCTGATAGCTACCCATCACTGTGTCCTTGACGGCTGGAGCTTTCAGATATTGATAAGAGAGCTTACAAGCTGCTATAAAAGACTTATGGCCGGAGAATCCAAAGAGAGCATAAGGGCTTCTCTTAAAAGAGCCGCCGAAGTTAGTCCTTCCTTTGCCGATTACATGGGTGAGCTTTCGGAGGACAGCCATGAAGTGTCCTTAAGAAGATGGGAGGAATACCTTAAGGGGGTCGAGACGGGAACGGCTCCCGGGTCCTTCAGGCTTAAAAGGGGCAGCTCTGTAAAGCACGGGGAAGCCTCCCTGCTCCTTGACAGCGGGCTTTCGGAGAGTATTAAGCGATACGCCCTGAGGCACCACATAACCCCAGGCACCTTTTTCGGTGTTCTGTGGGGGCTGCAGCTGGGCTTTGAATGCGACAGCAATGATATCGTTTTCGGTGAGACGGTCTCCGGGAGGAATGTGCCGCTTTCCGGCATAGAGAATGCTGTAGGGATGCTTATCCGGACCATTCCGGTAAGAGTACGCTTTGACGAGAATACGGAGATCACCTCCTTAATGAAGAGGAGGCAGGAGGACTATTTTGCGATGCAGCCCTATGAGGCCGCAGCCATCAGCGACATAGGCTCCAGAACCGGTCTTTCCTCATCCCTTATACAAACCGTTTATGTCTTCGAAAACTATCCGGTGGAAAAGGAGGACGGATATTACAGCCTTGTATCGTTATTTGAAGAGGTCGAATATGATCTTTCCATGATCGTTGAGGAAAAAGAGGGCTATGAGCTTAAGCTGTCCTTTAACGCGGAGGAATATCCCGAGAGCTATATCGAGCTGCTTCTTAAGCGGCTTGAGAGCCTTTGCGGGAGGATATCGGAAAATGACAGTCTGCGGGTAAGGGATCTTGAAAGGATTGCCCCTGAGGAAAGAGACGGGCTTCTTTCGGAGCTTTCCGGTGTCTTTAAGTCCTATCCCCGAAAAACCTTTCCGGATATGCTTTTCGAACGGGTATCCGAGGCGCCTGAAAGAGAAGCGCTTATTCTTGAGGATAAAAGCCTTACCTACGGGGAACTCTGGAACGCAGTCTCTGTTCTTGCGGGCCGCCTTACGTTTTCCGGGGAGAGGTTTGTTGCCGTTATGGCGGACAGAAGCCTTGAGCTGGTGATCTCAGTTGTCGGCATAATGCTGTCCGGTGCTGCCTATGTTCCTCTTGACCCGTTGTATCCGATGGAACGTATCGAGTATATTCTTAAGGATTCGGAGCCGGAGGCTTTAATATACTTTTGTGATACTGAGAACAGAGCGGTTAAGGAATTATGTGAAAGGCTTGGTATAGCCGTGATCGATCTGACCTCAGAGCCGATTAATATTGAAATGATCGGTTCGACAAACCGGACCGATGGGCGCGAATCGGGATTAGCGCCCATGCAAACGATATCCGGGCATATCGGCGCAGACAAGGATACGGAGGCATTATGGGACCGTACAGCTTATATGATCTATACCTCTGGGACCACAGGGGAACCAAAAGGGGTGGAAATAGAGCATAAGGCTCTTTCCGATCTGATATATACAAATGAGGAACTCTTCGGTTCGTTTCATGACGATACGGCGCTTTTTATGTCCAACTATGTGTTTGATGCCTCAATCCTACAGATCTTCGTTCCCCTGGCTCAGGGGGGAAGGATATGCATCATGCCGAAGCGTATGATGGATTCTCCGCTTTTAATGCTTGATTACTGCCGTAAAAACGGTATATCCTATATTCACGGGACCAATGCCCTTTTAAGAGTGTTTGATCTGGACAGCCTGCCCGCACTCAGGGTTGTGGGGCTTGGCGGTGACGAAGCGGATCCGGAGCTTTTCAGGCGTTTTAAGGAAAAGACAGACCTGGTCATTAATGATTACGGCCCTACCGAGGCCTGTGTTCACGCCGCCGCTCATATATATTCGGAGGGTGAGGAAACGGCGGTTCCCATCGGAAGACCCTTTTACAACAAAAAAATCTACATAATGCAGGGAGACAAGCTCTGCGGTGTTGGACAAAAGGGAGAAATATGTATTTCCGGAAATCTTGCAAGAGGCTATCACAACCATCCTGAGCTTACGGACAGAGTATTTGTAAAAAATATCTTCCATAACGGCAGGGAAGGGTACGAAAGGCTGTACAGAACAGGAGACCAGGGCTTTTTAAGACATGACGGTGTATTCATGTACGGAGGCAGAAAGGATTCACAGATAAAGCTCAGAGGCTTCCGTATCGAGCTTATGGAGATAGAAAGCCGGCTAAGGGAATTTGCGGGCGTTTCCGGGGCAGTTGTGCTTTTGAGAAAGGATGAAAACAGAGAACCCTTCCTCTGCGGCTATGTTACGGGTACGGAAGAGCTTGATATTTCTCTCTTAAGGCAGTATCTTACTGAAGTGCTTCCCTATTACATGGTGCCGAAGCATCTGATAAGGCTTGAAGCCTTTCCTCTGAATTATAACGGGAAAATAGACAGGAAAAGGCTTCCTGTGCCGGCCCCGGAAAAGAGAAGGGCCCCACAGCCTCCCGAAAATGCCATCGAGGAAAGGATCATCTTACTGTTTGAGAAAATACTTTCACTTGAAAATGTCGGAAGGGATGAATCGTTTTTTGAGCTTGGCGGAAATTCCCTGGATCTTATGCGGCTTCTGTCGGAGCTTAACGAGGAACGCCTTGGAAGAACGGATATAATGGAGCACCCCACCCCCGAGAGCCTTGGAGGACTATTGGTAAGCCTGTCACGGGAGCGTGTAACAGAAGGCTCTCTTTGCTCAGAGGACGGACGGACTGAGCAGGATGTGGTACTGCTCAAAAAAGGGGATAAGACTCTTCCAACCCTGTTTCTCATCCCGCCGTCGGGCGGTATGGCCCTCTGTTATATAGAGCTTATCAGGGAGCTTAATCACGGAGGTGAGATATATGGCCTTATCGACAGAAAATACAGGCTGTTTGGGGAGATGAGCCTTGATGAGCTTAAGAGCTTCGACCCCCAAAAGGAGGATATGTGGCATGAAACGATCGACGGATACTTAAGGACTCTGAAGAGGCTGTTTAAAAACGGCGACATACTTATAGGCTACTCCCAGGGCGCTTCGGCGGCGCATATCCTTTCAGGGCTTCTGGAGAAAAAAGGAAAAAGAGTCTCCCGGCTTATAATGCTGGATGCGCTGCCTGAGATAAGGGAGAGTGGAGAAAATTCCCGGATCACAGGGGAAGAGCTTCTTCGCACCGCAGAGGTGATCTATTTCGGCTATGGCAGACAGAACAGGGTCCTGCCGGAAGCAGGGGAGGATACTGAGGAGTTTATAAGGAAAAGCCTGAAGGCCCACGGAGAAAAGGATGACGAAAGGCACGTCCATGCCTTTTACGAAACTCTGCTGGTATATTCGGTAAACGTGGCCTTTCCGCTGCTTACAGAGGGGAAGGTAAGGGCTCCCGTATATTCGGTGATGCTGACAGAGGAAAGGGATTCCTGTAACGGTGATGTGCCCTTAAGGCTCGAGAAGGATCCATGGGCGGAGCTTACCGATGGCGGCGGGGAGGCTTATGGCCTGTACGGAAACGAAAGAGGGCATATGACATTTTTGAACAGCTATAGAAGGCCGGTTGCGTCTCTTATCAGACATTGGTTGCTCAGGGAGGAAAAAGGAAATGAATGAGCATAAGGAAAGAAAGATCAGTCTGGCTGTAAAGTTTACCGTTATTTTCGGAGTATTCGGCATAGTCTTTTCTGTGCTTAATATACTCTATACATATCAAACCCAGAAAAAAGCCTATTACAACGAAACGGAAAACAATCTGAACAGTATCACAACCTACCTGAATGATCTTATCGTTGAGGAGGGGGATGAATTTGTAAAGCTGAAAAACTATATTGCAAAGCATGGCGACGAGATGAGGATACCCTCGGAAAAGCCTATCGATTATTCTGTTCAATATGAGAACTTTAAAAGGCTTTTCAGTCAGAAGCACCCGGGAAAGGCTCCGGGGATCGATATAGGCTTTGATGAGATGGATGAGGAGGTAAAGCTTGCGTACGCCGAATACAGATTCAACTACTGGAGAAATGTATTTGAGGAGGCAAAGGACTCCTTCAATCTGACCTATGTGTATTTTATATATCCGTCCTCCGAGGACCATATGATCTATTATATAGACCCGATCATCGCGGAGTTTGAGGAGAACGGAAAGTCCTATATCGTCCTGAATCTGGATGTTTACCAGGATCCTGCCAAGTATCCCGGAATGTGGGAGGCATGGGAGACGGGAGTAAGTCCTGAAAAGCTTGATGTATTTAATAATAAAAACGGTCACGTATATACTGATTATGCTCCGGTATCGGTGAACGGTGAAAAGGTCGGACTGGTATGCGCCGACA
Source organism: Lachnospiraceae bacterium UBA3814 (assembly GCA_002368575.1). Classification (GTDB taxonomy): domain Bacteria; phylum Bacillota; class Clostridia; order Lachnospirales; family Lachnospiraceae; genus UBA2868. Next base: position 18,830 of record DFEA01000108.1, read on the forward strand.
TATCCGTGCAGAGGGTGGATCAGATAGTGTGGAGTGTGGTAATGCGGCAGGCTCTGGGTTCTGTTCTGCTTATTATTGCAGGGGTCATCCTGACAGGCAGCTATGTGCGAAAAACATTTATTTCGCGTATACTGAAGCTTGAAAAAGAGGTATCCGCCTATTCGGGAGAGAAGGATCCCGCTATTGCGCAGTCTATCCGAGCTATTGAGACCGGAAATGACGAGATAAGGAGCCTTTCCGACAGGTTTGCCGATATGATCGCTGAGATCACGGATTATATGACAGATCTTAAGCGCATTACCGCTGAAAAGGAGCGGGTGACTGCGGAGCTTAACCTTGCGACCCAGATACAGGCCGATATGCTTCCGCGGATATTCCCTCCGTTCCCCGACAGAAAGGAGTTTGACCTTTTTGCCTCCATGGATCCCGCCAAGGAGGTAGGCGGTGATTTTTATGATTTCTTTTTTACGGATAAAGATCATTTAGCTCTGGTGGTCGCCGACGTGTCCGGAAAAGGAGTTCCCGCGGCCCTGTTTATGGTGATCGCAAAGACTCTTATAAAGACCAGGGCGCTTATGGGAGGCAGTCCCGGCGAGATACTTGTCGATGTCAACAACCAGCTCTGTGAGGGTAATGACGCGGAGCTCTTTGTGACCGTATGGCTTGCCATTATCGACCTCAGAACAGGTAAGGGGGTCGCGGCTAATGCTGGGCACGAGCATCCTGCCTTAAGGAGAAGGGACGGGAGCTTTGAGCTGGTGATATACAAGCATTCTCCCGCAGTGGCGACAATGGAAGGCATCCGCTTCAGGGAGCATGAATTTGAGCTGTTTCCGGGTGATACCATTGTTGAATATTCAGATGGAGTTACAGAGGCAACAAGTGCTGCCCAGGAGCTTTTTGGTGAAGAGCGTCTGATAGCTTCACTTAATACGAATACGGAAATGGACCCGGAGAAGATACTTATCAATCTCAGAAATTCCATCGATGATTTTGTGGGAGAGGCACCGCAGTTTGACGACATAACAATGCTGGGCTTTATCTACCACGGTAACGAGATTCAGGCTAAGGAAACGAATAACGAGGCCTAAGGAAACTATCCGTTCGGCAGACCGAGCGGATCGGCGCAGACACGGAGGAAAAAAATGAAGACATTAAAGATCGAAGCTAAAAGAGAAAAGCTTGATGAGGTACTTGCCTTTCTGGAGGATTTTCTTGACGGACTTGATTGTGACATGAAATCAAGGATACATCTTGCGGTTGCTGTGGAGGAGATATATATAAATATTGCAAGCTACGCTTATCCTGACAGTGAGGGAAACGCTGAGATAAACCTGGATTATGACGAAGAGGAACACTTTGTGATCGCCGTCTTTAAGGACAGCGGTATCCCCTATGACCCTCTCGCAAAGGAGGATCCGGATGTGAGCCTTCCGGCGGAGGAGCGGCAGATAGGGGGTCTTGGCATATTCATGGTCAAAAAGAGCATGGATAATGTTACATATGAGTACAGCGACGGAAAAAATATCCTGACCATATATAAGAGGATTTCATAAGGGAAAGGAACGTCAGGTATTTTTATCGTAAGGTATTTTTAAGAAAAGTATCGTCAGGTATTTGTAAGAAAAGTATCATAATCTATTTCTAAGAAAAGTGTTGTCGA
>DFEA01000107.1 GCA_002368575.1 Lachnospiraceae bacterium UBA3814
TTCAGGCTGTATTGCTTCATATTCTCTTCGAAATTCATCATCTTTCAACTGATCTGAAAGCATATCGTTTAATGTTTTCATGATTGCTCCATCCTTTCTATATAATCTGCTCTTCGCTCCTTTGCTAGCCTTATTTCATCTTGGGGAGTCTTTTGTGTTTTCTTTACAAATCCATTGGTCAGTATTATCTTTCCCTCATAGTAGAAGAAATATAGCACTCTGGTGATGTTGCTCCCGACTTTACACCTCAATTCAAATATTCCGTCATCAAGATGCTTGCTGTATGGTTCCCTCAGCGAATTACCTTTCTCTTGAAGTATAGATAATAGCCCGTACATTTTTGCACGCATCTTTACATCGAGACTATTGATAAAGTCCTCTACCGGAGATTCCCCATCTTCTTTTTCATAAGCTATAACTGTGAATTCTGTCATATGTCTTCCTCTAATTGCATTATATGGCATATATGCCATAATGTCAATTATCGAAATAATCTGTATTCCCGTGTATCGGACATTCAAGCAAAAAATCATCCTACTGCGACATTTTCAGATCACAGTAGGGTATCTTAAAATCATCATATTGCCACTTCAAAAGCTTCAAAGTGTTCTGTTTCGTTTCATAAATCTTGCATCGTTTGGCGTAAGATTGGCGTATTTGATAGTTCCAAAACGCTTGTAAACCGCTTAAATACTGTGTTCCTTACGATAAACTCTTAAGCGTCGGGAATAACCTGATTATAGCATATCCCTGAGTAGCCGAACAGTAGCGAAAATCCTCCACAAGCATAGACAGTACAATAACCCCGCAAAAAAGGATTGATCATTATCCCATCAGCTTCCCAGCACGTTCTTCATAATCCCCCTTCCGATCCAAAATCCCTCCGATCTCCTGTTCATCGATGTCCTTCTGTGGATCATAGATTGCAGAATTCCGCGAGATGAGTCGAAACAAAGCACACTGTAATTCACCAAACCTTCCTTCTTCTCCGATCTCTCCGAATACAGAACTTATAGCTTGGGAAATATCATCGGCTGCGTCGTTGATTATTAGAAGATCCACTAAGTCTTGTTTTGTCATTTGTTCTCTCCTTTTTTAAGTTCTACTGATTATATATTTGCTCATATGGCGGTAAAGTCAAGTTATAATTTGAGGCTAGTTAACTCAGTAAAAGTAGCTAAGGTTGAAACCTACCAAGGTTACGTGGCTAATCTATCCTATTATATTTATTTTGCCTTTTTACATCAGAACTCTGTCCAGAATACGTGATGCCACCGATATCTTTAAATGCTCTTACCTGGTCTGAATAGGTTTTCTTCCTTATTAAGCCTTTAAGAGAATGCCATATAATTGCTGCGTTCTTTTCGTTCCAAAGCCCGTTTCCTGTTCTATAGCGAATCTCATAATTCATGCCCTACCGTTTGAAACAGACACAAATAAACTGCCATCTTTTCTTTACCCAGTCTTATAATTATAAATGGGGCGGATAATCTTCCGTATCTCCACAGTATCATTTATAACTTCTCTGATCTCCTCTAAGCTCCGGTAGGCAAATGGCGCTTCGTCCAATGTATCTCTTCCGATACAGCTTGAGTAAATTCCCTTCATCTCTGTTTTAAACTGTGATACCGTATACCTGTTTTTAACATCTTCACGTTTCATGAGTCTTCCGGAACCATGAGGGGCAGAATAGTTCCAATCAGAATTGCCCTTTCCAATGCCGATCATGGCTCCGTCTCTCATATTGATCGGGATTATTACCTTTTCTCCTTTCTGAGCTGATATTGCTCCCTTCCTTATCATATTACCGCCGTCCGGTGTCCTGCCCACATAGTTATGAACGCTTGAAAAGCTATCAACAACTTTCCATTTCATACCTTTACAAAGTTCCTGCAGCATTACTTCTCTACTCTGTGCTGCATATTCCTGTACGATCTCCACATCATGAAGATATTGCCGCATCAGATCACTCTCAAGATATGTCAGCTCATAGGGCACAATGATCCCCTGTTCTTTCAGTTTTTTATGTCCTTCTTTCAGGTAATATTCCGTAACCTCTTTTCCCAGATGCCTGCTTCCGGAATGAATCATCAGATAACAGGTTCCATCCTCTGATTTGTCGATCTCGATAAAATGATTGCCTGAACCAAGGCTCCCCATGCTTCTCTTAATATATGGAAGATTTATGCACTTATGACAAAACAGCCTACCGTAGTCAAATTCTTCTGCCAATGGATGAGGGTCTTTTCTGACAGCTACTCCCGAGGTTATCCTCTCAGTAATCACCTTGTCCACTGCCTGAAATTCCTTCTTAAGGCCTTTAAATTCAGCAATTGTGATTCCACAGCCAATGTCAATACCGACCACCTCCGGCAGGATCTTATTTCCAACAGTCATTGTAAGCCCGATAGTTCCTACCTTGCCCGGATGTACGTCCGGCATAACTCTCATCTTTGAGCCTTCCGAAGCCGGGTTGTCGCAAAGCATCCTGATCTGGGCGAGAGCATACTGCTCGACCGCCCTGCTTTCATCGTTTACTGTAAATACTTTAGCGTCTGCATAGGTGCCTTTTATTATTATTTCCGACATACAGTCCTTTCCTCTCTATCTACGTCCTTATTTTGAACCCGATATCACTCCCAAAGCCTGAAAAAATGGGTACAAAAAGAACGCCATAACAAATAACCCCGCATAACTGCGGTTTCAGAGAGGCGTTCCTGATCCGATCATATTATCCATCCGAATGCTTTATATCATAACAAAGTTATTCTATGCTTGGTGAATGATCAATCCGTCATTCCTCTCCTTGCCTTCATCGTTTCATAATTCTTATTCATTTTACTCTGCATAGCCATCCTCCTCTCTGCAACTCTCTTTTATTACTCATTCGTTGTCAGTCATGATCTTGCTGAATCCTTATTGAACAATTCATCAAGGTACAAAATATGGTTGTTTTTTTCTTTAAACTCTTTTACATATCCGTCATAATCAAAGCTCAGGATATTGATATCGGATTTTCTTTCGTGATGATATATACAGTACGATGTAAGGTCATTGCCGAGCAAAGCCAGATTCTTCCCCATATCAGCCAGATAGAAATAAAAATCAGGAAGATGACTTCTCCCCAGGTATACATCCTTCATACAACAGGGGAAAAGCCTTACAGGATGTCCTGATGCCGAATTCGGCTCTATAGCCGAAATATCGTTTACAGTCAGTCTTTCTCTAATAGCTTCAGCCTCTTTCGCACTTTTGGGATCTTCTGTTAAGTGCTCATATAACGAGCGAAGAGATAAAACCGTATAAGGAGAGCCGGTGTCCATAAGCATAGTAATCCTGCTTCTGTCACTATGTGCCATTCCCTCCAGTCCAACAGAGAAAGAGCTATAAGCATCATTATACTTAGCTCTGAGAGAACCTATCAAAAGAATTTACCTCCTCGCTGCTGATCCCGCTGTTTAGCTTTGCATACGCATAATCTGATTTCCATTTCTTAAAAAGCGCGTAGTTATATTGCTTGCTGCTTGCAAAGCATAAAATATTCACTATGTCGGAATGGGGTTCTTCTTCTGTATATATGGCATCACAATCAAGATGCTCAAACGTCCAGTCCGAAATATCCACTTTATATGGAATAGAGAAAAATACTATACCATCTTCCAGCTTTTTTTCAGGTTCTGTCATAAACGTTGACATTGAAGGCCTCCTTCCTTAATTAAAAGAAAACATATGGCTATCCGACAATATCATATTATAATACATTTATTCAGAATTATAAAGCAACTACCGACATTGTCAATCTCTTAAACTTGATATACCTGGCCGCAATGTATCCCTCCTACAGCCTCGGATCTACAGGTTCGCTCTCAAGCGCCAGTACTCCAAAAACACATTGATGTATCCTGTGAAGCGGTTCTTTATCTGCAAATAACTTTAGAGCCTCCATTCCCAGAGCAAATTCCTTTAAGGCCAGCCCCCTCTTTCTGGACAACGAGCGTTTTTTCAACCTGTCCAGATGTTCCGGAATAAGATACTCTGGCCCATAGATTATTCTCAGATACTCTCTTCCCCTGCACTTTATGGCAGGCTGAAGTATCCCTCTTTGATCCCTTGCAATAAACTCTATGGGCTTTACGACCATTCCTTCACCGCCTTTGTCTGTAAGATCAAGCCACCAGTCTATACCCTTACGGATATCAGAAGGATCTGAAACATGTACTGTAATGTGATCCGTTGCTATAAAAACAGGATCGTTATCTACAAGGTATTTTTTGATCGTTTCCATGTGCCAGATATGGGTTTTATCAGAAAAGACCTTTCCTTCCACGGCTAGCAGGTGAAAAGGAGCAATCCTGAAATCGTCTATGCTGTTTATATCCCAGCAATATTCCCTGTAGGCCGCCACATATCTGTCCATAGCTTCCTGTTTTTCCTGATATTTCTGTAATATTTCGCTCAGATCAACGCTCTGATTAGACGTTCCCTCCGGTGTCTTAAGAACAGCGCTCATTTGATCAGCCCCCTGCTTTAACAGCTCAACAGCTGTTTTCAAGGACTGCCTCCCTGCCATTCCGGTCGGACCATATTGAGTTTTTAATAATAACTTTGCCTTTTCAGACCAGGGTAATAGCTCTGCGTCCAGGCATACCCAGTCTGTCCCAAAATCACTCCAAAAACTGCTTTTTGTAAGTGCCTGATCCAGCCGATCAAGTAGTGCTTCTTCAGTTTCAGGATCGTCAAAGAACCTGCGTCCTGTTCTTGTGTATATGATCCCCCTTCCCGATGTCACCTGAAATCTCTTCTTTGCAGCTTCCTCGGTGTGACAGAGTACGATCACACATCTCGAGCCCATATGCTTCCTTTCGCATACAACCTCGTGTACACCGTTCCTCTGATAATACTGAAAAGCTTCAATCGGATGTTCAAGATAATCCTCAAGCGCGCTGGTTTCACAGGGAGACATCGTAGGAGGAAGATAAATAAGCCATCTTGGATCAGCAGCAAACCGACTCATTATCTCAAAGGCGCTTGCGCTTTCCTCCTCAGAGATCGTTATGGAAGGATGTAACAGAATCCCATATTAACATCAACAAGGAGCAGCTGACGGTCAAGAAGAGCAGTTCCAATCCCAAGGAATACTGCAAGATAGTAGGGCATACCAAGACCTACGTTGACCGGTGCTTCCCCATAACTGCAGAGATCCGGTCATTCCTTAACAGGCTGAAGGATGTGCATGAAAAGCACTATCCGGATTCTATTTACCTCTTTCCGGATCGGAATGATCCTAATAGGCCCATTAACAACTCCGTAACCTATAAATTTTATGCAAGGATGTGCCAAAAGCTGGGGATTGAGATCTCACACAAGGCAATTAAGGGGCCACATAGCTTCCGTAGAAACGGGATAACCAAGGTTGCCAACTCACCCAGAGGAAATATTATGATAGCATCCACGCTTTATGGGAATTCCGTTCAGGCAGCCGCAAGGAACTACTATACCGGAGTTGATATGACCTTAGCGAGAAAGATTTTAGAAGTTGGTTACCAGGGTAACCAAGGGTAACCAAAAATGGCATATTTTATGCTTTTAAAAAACAGCGGGAACCCAGTAAAATCAAGGGTTCCCACTAAAACAACCAACTCGGGGTGACAGGATTCGAACCTGCGACCCCCTGCTCCCAAAGCAGGTGCTCTAGCCAAACTGAGCCACACCCCGGCGCTGTGTACTTAAGAAACCGGTAAGAGCTTTGTTCCTTTCCGGAGCAAACATTGTTATTATAGTTTAGGGTTTTATTATTGTCAACTGAATTAGTTCCTCCGACAGGATTATGAGGATATGAAGCGATAGCCCTGTTTCACAGAAGGAACGTTCAGCATATCACCTCGATCCCGGTATCGTTAAAGCTTACATATCTTATTGCATATTCTATCTCATTGCTGTCTGTTACGGTCATCATGATATAGCTGGGAAGCCTGTTTGCCTGACGGGGAAGGGTAAGAGAACCGGGATTTATAAAGGTTACCCCCTTCTCCTGCGCAACAAGGGGCATGTGAAGATGTCCGAACATCACTATATCAGCATTATTTTCAAGGGCAAAGTAAAACAGCGAATTCAGATCAAAATATACACGCTGCCTGTGTCCGTGAGTGACCAAAACCCTTCGTCCCGCCACCTCAAAGCTTTCAGTCGCCGGGTACCCGCAGCCGTAATCGTTATTTCCGTTCACTATATATACCGGGCAATCCGCACAAAGCATAAGCTCCCTGTCGGCCCCCGCGTATCCGACATCTCCGCAGTGTACCAGCATGTCTAAAGGCTTTACAAGCCTGATGAGCTCATGCATGAGATCGCTCTGTCCGTGAGTATCGCTGACAATAAGTATTTTCTTCATTCAAACACCTTAAGCTCTCTGAGCCTCTCCTTCATCATGCTGAGAGCCCTGCCCCTGTGAGATATCCTGTTTTTTTCTTCAGGCGCAAGCTCGGCAGCGGTACAGCCGTATTCGGGAAGATAGAAGATCGGATCATACCCGAAGCCGTTTTCACCTGCCTCTTTATAACCTATCCTTCCCTCCATGGTCCCCCTTACCACCTCGCTTCTTCCATCCGGAAAGACTGCCGCGACAGCGCAGACGAACCTTGCCCCGCGCTTTTCATCCCGGGCTCCTTCAAGCCTTCTTATCAGATCCTCATTCTTCTCTTTTGGCGAGGCATCCTTTCCCAGATATCTTGCGGACAGGATACCGGGCTCCCCGTTAAGGTAATCCACCTCCAGACCGGAATCATCCGCAAGAGTTATCTCACCTGTTATCCCGCACACAGCCCTTGCCTTTATCAGGGCATTTTCCTCAAAGCTTTTTCCGGTCTCCTCAGGTTCAGTAAATACACCCGCCTCTCTCATGGAGAGCACCTCAACACCCTGCTCTCCCATTATTGCGCGTATCTCCTTCATTTTGCCCTTATTGCCGGTTGCAAATACTATCCTTTTCATTATACCGGTCCCCATTCCTTCCGATAAAGTCAGAGCATAAACTGATTGCTATCTTATGGCACCGTGAAAGACCGGTGCTCTTGAAAGATTATTAACAACCTCCGCATAGACTCGCGAATCGTTGGAAAGCACGATTTGCTCGTTATCTTATGGCACCGTGAAAGACCGGTGCTCATAAGATACATTATACCCCATTATTTTTGTGATGGACAGTTAATTGTGGAATCGGGTCTCACAGGGCATGGGCATGCCAAAAAGAAGCTTTTCCTTTGAACCGGCATATAAAGGTCATTATAAACCGCAATGATCTGTATATATCTGTCAAACGCAACAATACGTATACATCTTGACTATATCCGATTAGATAATTATAATATTTTTGTGTGTTTTGATGATTTAGATATATCAAGTAAGCGCCCTGCTTTCCCGGATCAGAATCATCCTTCTAATACGTGTATTTTCTCGTAATCAGACCGGAATGCAGAAAAGCGCTGCGGAATGATCACGGAATGATCAAATTCACGAAAGAGAGGGAGAAACATGGAAAGAAAAGGGAAAATCATCAGAAAGGTCGTTTCGATCGCCATCATTGTGATGGTATTTCTGGCAGTCTCACTTACCGTCATCGGTGTTCTAAGCATCAGGAATACTGTGATAGAACAGATAGAGCATACGCTTAAGGTTGCAACCTATCAACTGAAGGATGAGCTTTCAAACGAATACGACGGCGACTGGGCCTACTCTGACGGTGTTCTTTCAAAGGGCGGTGTGGATTTCAATGAAACAAAGAACATAAGCCTTAGTGATGAACTGACGGAACAGTTTGACGGTCTCAAAAAGGAGACAGGACTTGACTATACTCTATTCTTCGGTGACACCAGAGTCCTTACTACGGTCCTTAAGGCCGGTACCTCTGAAAGGGCAGTCGGGACCCCGGCCTCCAGTGCCGTTATCGCCGAGGTATTGAACAAGGGCAATGACTATCTCGCGGAAAATATTGATATTCAGGGCGCTGATTTTTACGGCTACTATATACCCATGCGCAATTCGGATAATTCCATCATCGGTATGATCTTCGTAGGTATGCCCTCCGCATCGGTCACGGAAGCAATACAAAACGCAATTCTCCTTATGGGAGGCGTCGCACTCATCATTCTCCTCTGTGTTACCGGCGCGGCTCTGTTCGTTGAACGCAGGATCAGCAGAGTCATGTCCCACATTACCGAGACCCTGCAGGAGGTGGGAAAGGGAAATCTTGCGGTAGACATGGATGATGAAATAGTCGCCCGTAAGGATGACCTCGGAATAATCGCATACAGTACCGAATGCCTTATAAAGGAGCTCAGACAGGTAATAGGAGACGCGCATTCGCTTATGAATGATGTAGGTCATTCAAGTGATGAGCTTTCCGATTCCGCGGACCAGTCCTCTCAGGCCTCCGGTCAGGTGTCTCAGGCGGTAGATGAGATCAGCAAGGGAGCTGTGAGCCAGGCAGACAGTATACAGAACGCGGCAAGCGACACCAATGATATGGGGCACGATATCGACGGTATCATGCAGAGCATAGGAACACTTAAGGAGCAGGCGGAGGATATGCAGTCGTCCTGTTTAAGCGCTATGGAGGCTCTGGACCGGCTCATGAAGCAGAATGACGAGGTAGTAGGCTCTGTCAACGTTATCGGCGAGCAGATCCGTGCCACCAATGAAGCCGTAGGTAAGATCGCGGAGGCATCAAGCGTTATTACCGCAATTTCGGAGCAGACAAATCTGCTGTCCCTGAACGCATCCATCGAAGCCGCAAGAGCCGGTGACGCGGGCAAGGGCTTTGCGGTAGTAGCCACCGAGATCGGCTCTCTTGCCAATCAGTCCGGTGAGGCGGCTGTCAATATAGGGCAGATCGTCAAGAATCTTGTTTCCGAATCAGAGAAAAGCGTCCAGAAGCTTTCGGAATTGAATGAAGCCTTTGCGGTTCAGGGTGAACAGCTTAATTCCACCAGACAGGATATGAAGCATATGGAGAGCGGAGTCAGAAGCGTCACGGAGGGCACCGAAAACATAGCAGAGCGTGTGGAAAATCTTAACGAGGTAAAGAACGGACTCGTAAGCATTATAGATGATCTCTCCGCCATTTCCGAGGAGAACGCAGCCTCAACTCAGGAGACCAACGCCTCCATGCAGGAGCTCAACGCCACCTTCGAGGTGATAAGCAACTCTGCCGGAGAGCTTAAGAGTCTCGCGGACAGGCTCAACGAGGAAATGTCCTTCTTTAAATTATAGACGCCAAGGGGAATGAGCCGCCGAAAGGAAGGGGTCAGCAAAGCTGACCGGCGGCTTACGTGCGAGTAGGGTATGACTTTGTCATCCCTACTCGTTTTTTTCCTCGTCCCCGGTCACAGCTTTTTCTTTTATGATGATATTTTCCACATCCTTTTTATCCTGCTTCAGCGGATTTCGTTTAAGATAGATCAGACCGGCCGCGATCATGGCAAAAAGCCAGCTTACGACAACGGCGGCAATAATATGCCCTTTATTGTATTCCGGAGTTACATACACCATAAATCCCGCCAGTAATCCGCTTAATATCCACGCTATGATAAATACGATCAAAGCCACAATGTCCATTTTATATCTTTAAAACCTCTTTCTGACCCCGACATCATAATATAAACAACACAGCAGAGTGACCGCTACATAACACGGTACTCTTCCGCCCTGAACTCCCCGTCACGGATGGTAAGCCTGAGACCTCCTCCGTCCTTCAGCGTCCCGAAAAGGATCTCGTCCACAAACAGAGGTTTTACCTCATTGCGGATCACCCGGTCGATCTCTCTCGCACCCATCTCCCGGCTGATCCCCCTCTGTCTTATGAGCCTTCTCGCTTCTTCCCCGACGCTGAATTCTATCCCTTTGCTCTTAAGCAGCCCGGAAAGCTCCGAAAGCTTTTTGTCCACTATCCTTTCTGCCATATCCTCATCCATCCCGTGGAAGCAGACTATCTTATTAAGACGATTCCTGAATTCCGGCTGGAAGGTCCTTTTGATCTCCTCCATCAGCGCGCTGTCATCCTGAAAGCCCGCGTTAAAGCCAATGCTTTTCTTACCGATCAGGCTGGCTCCGGCATTGGAGGTCATGATCAGTATCACATTCCTGAAATCCGCCTTCCTGCCCTGATTATCCGTAAGCGTTGCATAATCCATCACCTGCAGCAGCACATTGAAAATGTCGGGATGCGCCTTCTCGATCTCATCAAGCAGGAGTACACAGGAAGGCGCTTTGCGGATCTCCTCGGTCAGAAGTCCGCCCTCTTCATATCCAACGTAGCCCGCAGGTGAGCCTATGAGCTTGGAAACTGCATGCTTTTCCTCATATTCACTCATATCAAAGCGCACAAGCTTTACTCCGAGCTCGGCGGAAAGGCACCTTGCCACCTCCGTTTTTCCCACTCCTGTAGGACCGGCAAACAAAAGACACGCAAGGGGCCTGTTCTCCTCAGACAGCCCTGCCCTTGACAGCTTCACGGCATTTACCACCATGGAGACCGCCTCATCCTGCCCGAAAATATGCGAAAGAAGCCTTTCCTCAAGTGTCCTGAGGGATGACAAAGCATCACCCTCCAGGGTTTCCACCGGCACCCTGCAGATATTTGTCAGTATCTTGAGCATCACTTCCTTATCCACTGTCTGCGGCTCTCCCTCAAGAGGATAGAGCTTACGGTAGGCTCCTGCCTCATCCATCAGGTCGATGGCCTTGTCCGGAAGAAATCTTTCGTTTATATGCTTTGCGCTCATGGAAACCGCATACTCTAAGACCCCCTCCTCATAACGGACCCCGTGATAGGCTTCATACCTGTCCTGAAGGCCCTTTAATATCTCAACGGTCTCCTGCTGTGAGGGCTCGGCTATCTCCACCTTCTGAAACCTTCTGGCAATGCTTTTGTTTTTCTCGAAATACTTTTTATTCTCCTCAAAGGTCGTGGCCCCGATAAAGCGGATGTGTCCGTCGCTTAAATAAGGCTTCAGGAGATTTGCGGCATCAAAGGAGCCTTCGCCTGTCGCACCCGCACCTGACAGATTATGTATCTCGTCAATAAAGATGACGGGCTTCTCCTCCTTTGCCACAGAGGACAGTACTCCCTTAAGACGTTTCTCGAATTCGCCCCTGTACTGAGTCCCCGCAAGCATCCCTCCAAGCTCAAGGGAGAACACCCTGCTTCCCGCCAGGGCAGGGGGCACCTCACCCTTTACTATTCTTTGCACCAGACCGTAAACTACCGCAGTTTTCCCTACTCCCGGCTCTCCTATGTACAGAGGATTGTTTTTATCGCGTCTGCAGAGGATCTCCATTGTGCGCCTTAACTCCGCCTCCCTTCCGATAAGCGGATTGACATCGGAGAGCGTATCGTTTAAGCAGGGGGCGAAGAGCTGCTGCATAGTATCCGCGGTCTTCTCCTCACGTCCTGCTCCGGCAGCCACCACAGGTCTTTCAGGCACCGCCTCCATATTATCCTGCATAAAGCGGATCAGCTCAACAGGATCGATATCCTGTTTTTTCAGATAGTAAACGGCAAAGCTTTCCGGCAGCTTTACGATCCCGTAAAAAAGATGAAGGATCTCCACCTGCTCCCTGCCGCTGCTTGCGGCCTGCTGCCCGGCAAAATTAAGAGCCTGCGTCGCCCCGACCGACATGGGGATCTCCCTTTTGCCTGAAGAAAGATCCGTATTCCTGCGTTCCATGTAATCCTGGCACCAGGTCAGCAGATCACCCGCAAGCTCGTTCACATTTCCGCCGCACTGCTCAAGGGCCGAGGCAAAATTCTTCTCCCTGCAAAAGGCTAACAGGAGCATTTCCGGTGTGATATATTCGTATTTGTTTTCCCCCGCGAACACAGCAGCGTTATGAAGGATATGCATAGTCTCATTCGAAATGTTCATCTATGCCTCCTCTACAGTCATACGGAAGGGAAAGCCTTCTGCCTTGGCCCTCTCCATGGCCTTTGCCACCTTTGTCACGGCTATGTCATACGGATATTTTCCGACCACGGCTCTTCCGCTCCTGTGAACGGAAAGCATCAGACCCTCAGCCACCGCATCCTCCTTATGAAATATGGTCTTCAGAATATCCACGACAAATTCCATGGTCGTAAAATCATCATTCAGCATGATAACATGATAGAGATGCGGTTCGCGGACCTTCTTCTGTATTATTTCCTTTACACTGCTTTCCGATTCAGTCGGCATAAATGTTTATCCTCCATGTTTTACGATCGTTAAAAGCCGGCAGCTTCGGGAATCAAATACCCCGCACAACGCTTCTCCGCCGGCTTGCTGTTTGCGGGAATAAAAGGACCTTAGCCGCAGAGCCCGGTTAAGGTCATGGATAACTGTGTTATTTATCGATCATTTTTCTTACTCTGTTTCTGATACTCATGCCGCAGCAGTTAACACCCCGGTGAGCTGTTTCTTCCTGCCCGCTTCCTTGGAGACCCGGGAGCAGGACCAAGGAACTGGTATATATAAGTCTTCATCATCCCGTTGTAGATCTTTCTGTTCTTATCCGCCTTCCTGCCCATATATTTTTCCACGTCCCCGTAGCCCGTGATTATGAAGGCAGACCAGGAATCCAGCCTCTTAAAGGCCTCTGAAAGCTCTGTATACAGCTCCGGGAGATTCTCCTTTTCTCCTATCCTCTCACCGTAGGGCGGATTGGTTATAAGAAAACCGTACTTTTTTGGATGGCTGAGCTCCTTTACCGGGCGTTTCTGGAAATGAATAAGCTTATCCACCCCGGCAAGCCTGGCATTCTGTCTCGCCGAGGCTATGATCTCCCCGTCGCTGTCATAGCCCTGTATATCGGCGGATATATTCATGTCTATCATGGATTCCGCTTCCTCTATGGCCCTGTACCAGCTTTTCCTGTTTATTATGTTGGTAAAGGCCTCGGCGGTAAACTCCCGGTTCATCCCCGGCGCGATACCGGCCGCGATCATGGCAGCCTCTATCGGAATGGTGCCGCTGCCGCAGAAGGGATCGACAAGTATCCTGTCCCTGTGCCAGGGAGAAAGCATTATCATTGCCGCAGCCAGATTCTCCGCAAGGGGGGCTTTGCTCACAAGCTTTCTGTAGCCTCTTTTATGAAGCGACTCCCCGCTGGTATCAAGCCCGATCGTGACCATATCCTTCATCAGCGTGACCCTGAAGGGGTACGGATCACCGCTTTCCTCAAACCAGTCCGTCTTATAGACGCCCTTAAGCTCCTCGACCATTGCTTTTTTGATTATCGACTGGATATCCGAGGGGCTGAAAAGCTTGCTCTTTATGCTTGATGCCTTGGCAACCCAGAACTTTGCATCCTTTGGAATATATTCCTCCCACCTTACGGATCTGGTGCCCTGGAAAAGCTCCTCATAGGTTTCCGCCCTGAAGGAAGCCGTCTTGATCAGTATCCTTTCAGCCGTCCTCAGAAATATATTGGCACGGCAGACAGCGGTTTCATCGCCCTTAAAGCAGACTCTTCCGTCCTCCACCGAGGTGATCTCAAGTCCCAGACCGGAGATCTCCCGTTTCAGCACTGCCTCCATCCCGAAATGGCAGGGAGCGATAAGTTCATATTCTGTCATATAAAATACTCATAAACGTATTCAGCTGCCGATCATAAACAAATGGCGCACCATTTGGCGCATATCAGAGCGGCAGCCGGTGTAATAAACGGTAAAAGGGACTCACAGCCCGAGCATATTCTTTTCCATTGCATCCAATACAGCGACACGCTGCATCGCGTCGGTAGTATCGGAAGCCTTATCGGAAAAAGCGTTTTTAAGCTCGGTTTCATCTATCCTTCCCGCGCTCTCAAGGCCGAGAACACCCTTTACCATCTCACTCATTTTCCCCTCGGCATCCTCATTGCTTCCCTTAAGAGCCTCCTTCAGCTCCATCTGCCTGTCATAGTCCCTTTTGGATATCTCGCCCTTCTGGTACATCTGTCTGAGCTGATCCTCGGTATACCCTGCAAATGATGTTATTTTTGCGGCGTCATCGGTTTCTACCGATTTAACTGCCTCCTCTTCCTTCTCTTCCTCTTCATCGTCCTTTGCTTTTTCCAAAGCAGAAGAAGCCGGTGCGGGATTCATATTCGGAATGACCTTTTCATCGGCATTTCTGCCGAAGACCTCCGGATCTGTCGGATCCTGTTCCTGCAAAACGGCACCGTCCGTATTCCCGGTCCTTTCATCACGGCCGATAACGTCCATTCTGCCAAAGGCATCCTCCGAAAGCTTATCCGCACTTGCGCGGCTTACCTGGACGGTATCTCCGTCTCCGGATCTGGATACCACATTTGAAAGCTCCTCCGGTCGCTTTGCTTCCTTCTCCGGAAGCTTTATTCCCGGATCCACCTCAGGTGAAGACACCGAAGCGCTCCGAACCTCAGGTATCGCGGGAGCGGCTGAAAATTCCGAGATAGGTCTGATCTGCATCCCTGCCATATTATCGAACCTCCTTTTCATAAAAGACCACTTGCTGCCAACATCAATTTCCAAATATCGGAAATATAATCCCTATCGCTGCGTTCACTCGTTATACATTTTAGTAACCGACATTTTACATTATTATTATAAATTATAGCACAAAGACAGGTTCAGCTTCAACTACTACTTATGTAAACTTGTTTGAGCATTCCACAAAATATTGATGCTGAAAAAATACACAAGACTATATCCCTGAATTAACAAATTTCTTAGCTAAATTTTATTAATAATTCACTCAATTTTATAGAATATTTGGGAATTTTATATAAATTTTCTTTTTAGATGGCTGCAGAACCACAAACTGTTGTGGTTTATGATTTTTTTACTACTATTTTAAAAAATGTGTTGTTTTTTTATTTATTTTAATATATAATAACAACCGTAAGCGAGGTTCAACCCTTCAATGGAACCTCATTTACGACCCCTTATTAATTATTTATACTCCCCTCATCGTAGCCCGTTGGTTCCCCCATCGGGCTACAAATTTTTTATGCTCTTCTTATTTCACACCATTTTCAGATGTATGAGGGTGCTCTCAACAAAGTCCCCTTTAAGTGATCCCCTGTCCTGCCGGGCACGGTAATTATTTCTGTTCCGTTTCCTTTTTAAGTATCTCAAGATTCCCTCTTATAAGCTCACACCTCTGCGCTACGCACTCCACCGAACGCAGCCTGTCCTCCGGAGTATTGAAAACGTAATCCTTGAGCTTTTCTATCGTTGTCGTAGCCACATGCACCCTTGTATCCGAGGAAGCGTAGTAGATAAACACATCACCGTTCTCCCGGGCTATGGCACCGTTTGTAAAGACAACATTCGAAACGTCTCCGACCCTCTCCCTGCCGTAAGGCGCTATCATCAGCCCACCGGGCTCCGCAATGACCTTTGACGGGTCTGAAAGATCCGTTGCAAAGGCATAGATCACATACCTTAGCCCGGCAGCGGTGTTTCTTACTCCGTGGGCAATATGTATCCACCCTCTGTCTGTCTTTATAGGAGTGGCACCGGAGCCGTTCTTGGCCTCGGTTATGGTGTGATATTTTCTCTTGCTTGTGATGATCTCTTCATCTATGACCGCATGCTCAATATCGTCACAGAGGCCGAAGCCGATGCCTCCTCCCGAGCCGGTGTCGATAAAGTCATCCATCGGCCGTGTATAAAAGGCATATTTTCCTTTTACGAATTCAGGATGAAGCACCACGTTTCTCTGCTGGGGCGACCTGAGAGTCTTCAGGTTGTCGAGCCTCTCCCAGCTCTTTAAATCCTTTGTTCTGACGATTCCTGCCGCAGCCACCGCTGCCGAAAGATCATTTACCGACCGGTCCTTCGATTCCGAGCAGAATACTCCGTATATGTAACCGTCCTCATGCTTGGTAAGGCGCATATCATAAACATTGGTCTCCTCGGGACAGGTGTCATCAAGCAGGATCGGATAATCCAGGAATTTAAAGCCGTCTATGCCGGTATCGCTTTCCGCGACTCCGAAGAAGGACTTCCTGTCGGCGCCCTCTATCCTGGCCACCAGATAGAATTTACCGTTCAGCTCTATCGCTCCGGAATTCATCACCGCATTTACCCCAAGCCTTTCCATGAAAAAGGGATTGGTCTCAATGTTTAAGTCATACTTCCAGGTAAGCGGGATATGTCTTCTCGTAAGTACCGGATTGACATATCTGTCAAAGATACCGTTATAGATATCCGCCTTCCTGTTCGGCATGTTTACTATCCTGTTATATTTCTCAAGCTCAACATAATAGTTCGGGTGCAGCATCTTATTCCTCAAGCCTCCTTTTAATGATCTCAATACACATTCTGCCATTGTGATACGGGCATTTCCACTCCTCAACTATCGGTCTTTTACTGTCAGGAGCGTGATCCTCCTTAACCGCATAAAACCATTCCGAGCCCTCTCTTTTATCGATCTGGTATTCCTTAATATAATTCCAGACATCCTGTGCCGCCTTCAGGAATTTTGCGTCCCCGCTCTTTTCGTATGCGTTTGAAAAGCCGACTACAGTCTCAGCCTGGACCCACCATATCCTTGCAGTATCGTCTTTTCCGTTCTCACACTCGTTAAGCAGGGAATGATCCCTGTAGGCCCTCTCATAGATCTTTCTGGACAGTGCGACCGTGATGGGCTGAATACGCTCCGTATACTCCGGCTCCTTTATGACCTCCAGAGTTCTGTCCACAAGCCATGCGGTCTCTATATCATGTCCGTAGGAATGAAGATCGATCAGGCTGTTATAGTTTTTATCAAAGAACACCTCCTGCCTCTTAAGCTCTCTGTTGTAGATCCTTTTTTCGAATATGTCCAGTATGAATTCAAGGCGCTCCTTTATAAAGGGATCCGCGCTGACCCTGTACAGCTCGGTATAGGCCTCCAGCACATGAAGCAGGGTGTTCATTGTCTTTTCGGCCATCACACCGTTCTCCGAGAGCTTTTCATTGCTTTCGGGAGAAAAATCCGCCTTAAAGGCCTCAAGATAGCCCGCTTCATCGGTACACCTTTCCTCCACAAGCCTGCTTAACTCCTTTGCAAGACAAAGAGCCCTTTCATCTTTCGAGGCATCATAGTAAGAAGAAAGAGCATAGATAGCGAAGGCCTGATTATAGGTATGCTTGGTCGAATCAAAAACGCTCCCGTCGTAATTTACCGACCAGAATACTCCTCCGTGTTCCCTGTCGATGCAGTATTTCGTCATGAAATCAAAAGCATGCCCGGCTTCACTGAGAAGGCTTTCATCCTTAAGCAGCATGTAGGCATTTGAAAAAAACCAGAGAATGCGGCTGTTTAAGATACATCCCTTCACCGCCCTCTTCTCAAGCTCAAGCTCAAAGCTCAAATACCCGTAGTATCCTCCGTATTCGTCATCCCTTAAGCCCTTCCAGAACGGGATGATATGTTCAGTAAGCTCTCTTCTAATTTCTTCGGTAAACATTCAGCCTTCTCCTTTACTCAATACCCTTTCTTTTTTTTGCCGCCTCTATAAGCGCCTTTGATTCCTCAAACGCCGCCGGCAGGTATTTCTTTTCAAGCTCCTTATTCTTCCCCTCCTCAGCCTTTGAGCTCTCCCAGCTTGCCAGCGCCTCCTTTGCGCTGTCAGCTCTTATCTCTCCGAATACATGGGGATGCCTCCTTAAGAGCTTGTCGGAAACACCGTTAAGGACATCGTCCATCGTAAACAGTCCCTCCTCCTCCGCTATCCTTGCGTTCATAACGACCTGAAGCATGAGGTCTCCGAGCTCTTCAATGAAATTATCCTTTTCTCCGGTCTGAGTGAGGATATTTACCCCGCACACGACCTCCGCGGCCTCCTCTATGCAGCATCTCTTAAGGCTTTCATGCGTCTGCTCCCTGTCCCAGGGGCATCCGCCCTCAGATCTGAGCCTGTTTACGATCTCCTTGAGCCTCATAAACGCATCCGATCCGAAGGCTTCCCTTGTCAACTCCTTATCTGTCATTTTCTTCCTCCAGAGCCATACACGAGCCGGTTATCTCAGTCCCGTCTCTTATCCCATTACCACCGAAACCCTGTATTCCTTAACATTCTCATCGTAAGGGATAATGCAGCCCTCTGTTTCCCTGCCGTTCACCACAAGGCTCTTTATTCCCTTTTCAACCTTGTCCGGATTGGATACCTTTATCTCATATCTTGCTCCCCTGTACTCCCTTATAAGCTCAAAATCTCCGAAGTCCCCGGGGATGCAGGGATTTATCGAAAGGCCCTTGTGGGTAGGATAAAGTCCCAGGATATACTGTGAAATATTGACAAAGGTCCATGCAGCCGTACCTGTAAGCCAGGAATTCTTCCCTTCACCATGGAACCTGGCATCCCGCCCGGCAACCATCTGGCAGTAGATATACGGCTCTGTTCTGTGTATCTCACTTATATCCTCTATGTACGCGGGACAGGTCTTTTTGTATACCTCAAAGGCTCTGTCTCCCCGTCCGATAACCGTTTCCGCTATACTTACCCAGGGATTATTGTGACAGAATATCCCGGCATTCTCCTTATACCCGGGCGGATAGGAGGATACCTCACCCAGCTCCTCATGATATCTCGTATAGGCAGGCTGCAGTATCATCACGCCGTACTTTGTATCCAGCCGCTCCTTAACAGAGTCAAGGGCCTTTTCCGCCTCTCCGGTCTCAACTCCGACTCCTGCCAGTACACAGAAGCCCTGAGGCTCGATGTATATCTGCCCCTCCTCACATTCACTGCCTCCGACCTTGTTGCCGTTTGAATCATAGGCCCTTACGAACCATTCACCATCCCAGCCGGCATCGGAAAGCAGTACCTTCTTCATTTCTTCAACAGCCCCGAGTGCTCGTTCAGCTTCCTTCTGATCTCCCATAAGCTCACAGAGCTCCGCATACTCCTTTCCGTATTTTACGAACATGCCTCCGATAAACACGGATTCTGCCACCGGTCCCTCAGAGGGTCCGAAGGTCTGGAAGGATTCTCCCGGATGAAGGGAATGGCAGTTCAGATTAAGGCAGTCGTTCCAGTCGGCTCTTCCTATTAACGGGAGCCCGTGAGGGCCCTTATGAGTATTCGTGAAATCAAAAGAACGTTTTAAGTGCTCCAGCAGCGGCTTAGCCTTTGAAGCATCGTTGTCAAAGGGAACCGGCTCCTCAAGGATGGACGTATCCCCCGTCTCCCTCACATATGCACTTGTTCCGGCAATAAGCCAGAGCGGGTCGTCATTAAAGCCGCTGCCTATATCAGAGTTGCCCTTTTTGGTAAGAGGCTGGTACTGATGATAGGCAGAGCCGTCCTCAAACTGAGTGGAGGCTATATCGATTATCCTCTCCCTTGCCCTGTCCGGGATGAGATGAACAAAGCCAAGCAGATCCTGACAGGAATCCCTGAAGCCCATTCCCCTTCCGATACCGGACTCGTAATAAGAAGCGGAGCGTGACATATTAAATGTGACCATGCACTGATACTGGTTCCAGATATTGACCATACGATCCACCTTCTCATTCGATGACCTCACCATATATCTGGACAATAATCCCGACCAGTAGGTCTTGAGCTCTGAAAAGGCCCTTTCCACATCCTCATCCGTCTTATAACGGTCGAGCATGGCATATGCCTTCTTTTTGTTGATCACCCCATAGCTCTCCCACTTGTCGTCCTCCTCGTTCTCTATATAGCCGAGAACAAAAACAAATGACCTGGTCTCACCGGGCTTAAGCGTCATATTGATCTGATGAACGGCTACAGGCTGCCAGCCGCTTGCTATGGAGCCTGTGCATTTACCCTTTTCCACGACTTCCGGCTCGGCGGCTCCCCTGTATGCGCCGAGAAAAGCCTCCCTGCTGGTATCAAAGCCGTCAATTTTGCTGTTTACGGAGTAGACGGCGTAGTGATTCCTTCTCTCACGATACTCTGTCTTGTGGAAAATAGTAGAATCCACGACCTCAACCTCTCCCGTGGAGAAATTACGCTGGAAGTTCCTGCTGTCATCATCGGCATTCCACAGACACCACTCAACATAGGAAAAGAGCGAGACCGTCTTCTCGGAATCGGATGTGTTGGTAAGCCTGAGCTGAGAAAGCTCACACGCATCATCCATCGGAACAAAGGTAAGCAGAGATGCCTTAAGCCCGTTTTTTTCGGAATTAAAGCGGCTGTAACCGATCCCGTGCCTGCATTCATAATGATCAAGCTCTGTTTTTGTCGGCTGCCATCCGGGATTCCATACGGTATTCCCGTCCTTAATATAGAAATATTTTCCGTTAATATCCATGGGCACGTCATTATAACGATATCTTGTAAGCCTTAAAAGCTTTGCGTCCCTGTAAAATGAATAGCCTCCGCAGGTATTTGAGATAAGCGAAAAAAAGTCCCTGCATCCCAGGTAATTGATCCAGGGAAGCGGAGTCTTTGGCGTAGTGATCACATATTCCCGGTTATCATCATCAAAATATCCAAATTTCATACTCTTCTCCATTCCGCGCTTTGTAACGCCCTTTTTTTTAACGCAATAAAAATTGCGTTTACAACAACTTATTGATGTACAGGATCGCGATAGGAAAGCCGCTTTCTACGCCTCGCATTTATTCGGCATTTGCGTGCAATTGTCGAATTGGTTCGGCGCGAAAGTAAACGAATAAGCACATCAGCTATGATTATAGCAGAACGGAAAGACGTTCTCAACTTATATTAAATGCCGCCGCTGCCTTAATTATGCTCGCAAGTATAGCAGCCGGTTGCTTTCCTTCATTTTAAGATATATAATATTTACGAAAACGTTTAAGAAAGAGCAGGTGACGGAAATGATCTCTCTGAAGGATGTGGCCATACGATGCAATGTGTCGATAGCTACAGTCAGCAAGGCCTTAAACGGACACAGCGATATAAGCCCCGCTACCAGAGAGCTGGTAATGAACACTGCCAGGGAACTTGGCTACCATCCGAATTCCTCTGCAAGAGCCTTAAAGACCAACAGGACCTATAATTTGGGCGTGCTGTTCATGGATGAGTCCCTTAATGGACTGACCCACGACTATTTTTCCCATGTGCTTGACGGCTTCCGGGTCTATTCGGAGTCCAAAGGATATGATATAACCTTTATCAACACCGGCTCCAAGGATATGTCATATCTCAGGCACTCGCAGTACAGAGGCTTTGACGGGGTGGTCATAGCCTGTGTCGATTTCCGTGATCCGCAGGTGACAGAGCTTCTGGAATCAGATATACCTATAGTTACAATAGACCATGCCGACAAATGCAGGTGCTCCGTACTTTCCGATAATAAGGGGGGAATGAGTGAGCTTGTGAGCTTCATTCATACGATGGGGCATGAAAGGATATGCTATATCTGCGGAGACGATACCTCTGTTACGCAGGACAGGCTGAATGGCTACTATGAGACATTAAGCCGATATGACATCTCTCCTGACGGTGAGAACGTACTGAGGTCTCATTACAGGAATCCGGAGGACACCTACAGGCTCACAAAAAGCCTGCTGCATCAGAAAAACAGGCCCACCTGCATTATCTATCCGGACGACTATTCCTGTATAGGCGGAATAAACGCCATAAATGAGGCAGGCCTCCGGATCCCTGATGATATTTCAATAGCCGGATATGACGGGCTCTTCCTCGCAAAGGTCCTTTCTCCCAAGCTCACGACCTACGAGCAGGCAAGCGACACGATAGGAAAGACCGCCGCTGAAAAGCTTATCCAGCTGATAGACAATCCACGTAATCCTGTTTCGGAATGCGTGATAGTGCCCGGACGGGTAATAAAGGGTGAATCGGTAAAGGAGCTCTGATCAGCTCCTGAACCTTTTCCTGTCCCTTTTCTCTGCGGGTATATCCGCGATCTCTCCGGCTAAAGCAAGGGCGTGCTTAGTCATAAGAGGACCTACGAGTTCATATATGAGCACCCCGAAGAGTGTAACATTCCTTATCACCGAGCCCTCAAAATCACCCAGGGCAGCTGCCTGATTGCACATCCCAAGAGCGACCCCGGCCTGCGGGAGCAGCGTGATTCCCAGATATTTCCTGACATTCTCATCGCAGCCCATAACAGAGCTTGAAACCCTTGCGCCATAGTATTTACCAAGCGAACGGACAAAGATATATACGATCCCTATAAGGACAAACTGAATATGTGAAAAAACACTCAGCTCAAGGGCAGCGCCGCTCAGCACAAAGAAGGCAGCGTTTAGGGGTGCAGTCCACTTATCCGCCCTGCTCATGATATCCTTTGAAAATTCGCTTGCATTACAAAACACGGTGCCAAGCATCATGCACACCAAAAGGGCTGAAAAGCTGATGGTCGCACTGCCGACGCTGATCTCCAGATAAGAAAGGGCTATAGTAAGAAAAACAAATGAAATAGTCATCGAAAGCCTGTTTGAATTAGAGTAAAACAGCTTCTCGATCTTTGCTAATATCAGCCCCAGAACGCCTCCCAATACCAGTGAACAAACGATCTCAAGAAGAGGGTTGACTATTATGGATACAGCGTCCAGATTCCCGCCGCTCATAGCCTGTGCAATACCGAAGGAAATGGAAAATATCACCAACCCGACCGCATCGTCCAGAGCTACTATCGGAAGCAGAAGCCTTGTCAGCGGACCGTCCGCCTTATACTGCCTTACAACCATAAGTGTTGCGGCAGGAGCGGTTGCAGCGGCAATGGCACCGAGGGTGATCGCAACCGAAAGAGGCAGGACCTCCTCCCCGAAAACAAAGTGCAGTGCTACAAGCGCAATATCTACCATAAAGGAAGCGAAGACAGCCTGTACTATACCGATCACCGTCGCCGCCTTTCCGGTATGCTTAAGCGCATCAAGGCGAAACTCGCTTCCTATAGAGAAGGCTATAAAGCCAAGGGCAGTGGTGTTGATAAGTCCTACCTTCTGTACATCATCATACGAAACAAAGCCTATTCCCTCGATTCCTATCCGTCCAAGACAATAAGGCCCTATCAGAAGTCCTGCGATGAGGAAAGCCGTGACATCCGGGAAGTTAAGCTTAAAAGCCTTAAACACACGGGTAAACATCAGGCCCGCAAAAAGCGCTACCGCAATGGATAAAAAAACATACATTCAAATCAGCTCCTTTTATTGATCTTTTCTGCCCGAGGGCATCGGGATTATCTTATAACATTCTTCCCGTTTAATCAATGCATGAAGGTATAAGTTTTCATACAAAACCGGTGCTTATGCATTCCCTGTACGTATGCGCTGACTTTATTTGCTTATGCGGGCACGGCCCTGCTCCCTTAAAAGATACTCAAGCAGAGCCTTGCAGCCTTCAACTATATCATTGTAGGTGACTTCAAAATCACCGGTGTACCAGGGATCGGCAATGTCTCTGGGATGCGTGGAGTAATCCAGTAAAAGAGACAGCTTATTCTGCTTATCCCCTCCCGTTATCCTCAGCATATCCCTCATATTCAACTCATCCATCCCTATTATATAATCATATTTTTTGTAGTCGTCTCTGACCATCTGCACGGCCCTGTGTTCCCGCATCGGGACACCTTCCCTTCTCAGCTTTTCCACTGTTCCGCGGTGAGGCCCGTTTCCTATCTCATCTCTGCTCGTAGAAGCGGATTCAACTAAAAACAGATCCTCAAGTCCCTCTTTTCTGATCATATCCTCAAAAACAAACTGCGCCATGGTGGAACGGCAGATGTTGCCGTGGCAAACGAATAACACGTTTATCATCAATTTTGACTCCCAATTTATCTCGGTTTTCCCTTGATTTATCTCGGTTTTTCCTTATTTTACGGGCATTTCTGGCATTCGAGCATTTTACTGTTTCT
>DFEA01000021.1:0-3027 GCA_002368575.1 Lachnospiraceae bacterium UBA3814
AGCCTTCTCTTTGATCCCGATCAGGTGATATATGTTGTGGATAAGAGGCAGGAGATGCATTTTATCCAGGTATTCCGCTGCGCCAGGAAAACCGGGATAGTAAGAGAGAACACGAAGCTTGATTTCCTGGGCTTTGGCACGATGAACGGGAAGGACGGCAGGCCCTTTAAAACAAGGGAGGGCGGAGTAATGAGACTCGAAGTCCTTCTTAAGGAAATAAACGAGGAGATGTTCAAAAAGATAAGCGAGAATCACGAGGTCGATGAGGAGGAGG
Source organism: Lachnospiraceae bacterium UBA3814 (assembly GCA_002368575.1). Lineage (GTDB taxonomy): Bacteria > Bacillota > Clostridia > Lachnospirales > Lachnospiraceae > UBA2868. Next base: position 275 of record DFEA01000021.1, read on the forward strand.
GAAGGAATACCGCAAAGATGGTCGCCCTGGCGGCGGTCAAGTACGGTGATCTTTCGAACCAGGCGACCAAGGATTATGTTTTCGATGTTGATAAGTTCACCTCCTTTGAGGGAAATACCGGGCCTTATATCCTGTATACGATCGTCAGGATCAAATCCGTGCTCTCAAAGTATACCGCGGAGGGGGGAGGGCTTATGGGGCTTTCGGTAAATAAAGCCCTTAAGGAATCGGAAAAGGCGCTTATGCTTGAAATCGCCAGGTTTAACGGTGTTATCGAAAACGCCTATGAGGAGCTTGCACCCCACAGGATCTGCGCCTATATCTATGATACCGCGAATGCCTTTAACAGGTTCTATCACGAAAACAGGATACTTTCGGAGGAGGATGAGGAGGTTAAGAGGGGATATATTGCCCTTATCAAGCTTACAATGGAGCTTTTGGAGGAATGTACGGATCTTCTGGGCTTTAATGCCCCTGAGAGGATGTAGCTGCGCCGATCTGTTATCCCGCAGTTCCGAATCCGGTGTTCACGCTGCCGCGGATAGCTCAGGTCGGTGTGACTGTCGACGAAGCGGAGTGTATGAATCAAATGGTTTAATCATTCCGCTTTTATTTTGTATTAAAGAAGATAGGATAAGAAGGAGAATGTAGTTGGTCTTACTGCTGTCAGAAACCTAAAGGAGAAAAATATGGGATTATTCACAGATAAATTCTATCATGATACCGAAAGAGAAGCATTTATATCTCTACTGCCTTCGGGGAGTAAGAAGCAGGAAAGCGGCCGGAATGCTTGAGAAGATGGGGTATGAATCTGTAAAAAGCATCGGTGGGATAGACCGTTACAAAGGAGATATGGAAATATGATGTTCCCTTTTAAGAACCGCCCGCTTATTTATCATATCCAACTATAATCCCCGCCGGTTACCGCTAGACTGAGCAAAGTATCATATTTCCCGACATCTTCACCTTCTATCATTTCCAGAAGTACGGCTGCTTCATTGGTTACCGGCATTTCATCATCAGGGCCGATCTCCATATCAGGAGCTTCTCCGCAGTAAGGGCAGACGAGCTTTGGGGCAATGCGCACATCCAGAAATCGTTCGCCACAGTCTTTACATTCATAGAATCCGCATCTTTCTGTTCCTTCAGGGACATAATACATATTTTTCAGCTCCTTAATGCTTGCATTTTCCATCGGATCTGTTATCTCGTCCGATTTACCACAGCGCTCTTCGTGAATTTATTATACAGCAACATACACAAACAGCGCCACACTATCTTGTCAGGTATTTAACGCACATCAACAACTAGCAAAGTTGATCACTGTTTCGGAAAACCCCATCATTGATGCTTTCAGGTGTGCCGCAGCGTTGCCTTCCATATGAAGATAGCCATCCTCCCAGGGTACGATCTTGTTAATCTCTTTCATGAAGTCTGTCTGGACATCCGGATCGGCATTTTCGTTTATCGTTACAGCGGCAGTAGTATGTGGGATGAAAATGATACAGATCCCATCCATTATTCCGCTTTCAGATACCACTTGCTGTACCTGCCTGGTAATATCGATCATTTGAGTATGTGAGGTTGTCTTTACTGGTAATTCAAATATGGTTTGGTTCATTATAGTCTGTCTCCCTTCGTTTATGAGATATATAAGTGGTTCCGATATCATTATAAGCTCGCCTGGGCATACGGCAACAGAGACAACTGAAAAATTTTATTATTTTAATGCTCAGAATCTTGACGAAACTAAGGAATTGCTTTATAATGCGTTGTGTTGATTACCGACAGAGAGATTATTAACAAAACAGTAATCAAAAATAAGCAAATAGTAATCAGACATATTTTCGATTCAGCGGCTTTTAAAAAAGGTAATCAGTAAAACAAAATTGTGCTGAAACCGCATAAATACTGCGTTAAAAGCACTACGGCGAGATGGCTCAACTGGCTAGAGCGTCCGGTTCATACCCGGGAGGTTGAGAGTTCAAGTCTCTCTCTCGCTACTGGAAAGGCCTGAGATATTCTCAGGCCTTTTCTGTATCAGCAAATAATATAGTAAACGAATTAAGTGTTTGCACTTAATTCGTTCACTATAATTCAGTCGGTGCGGACAGGGAGAAATGCTTTGAGGATAGGAACAGGTTATGATGTTCACAGGCTCTGCGAGGGCAGGAGGCTTTGGCTCGGAGGAGTGGAGATACCCTTTGATAAGGGGCTGCTCGGTCATTCGGATGCGGATGTGCTGCTTCATGCCATATGTGACGCCCTGCTGGGGGCTGCGGCTCTTGGCGACATTGGGAAGCATTTTCCGGACACCGACGAAAGCTTTAAGGGCATATCCAGTCTTATACTCCTTGAGAAAACAGGGCAGCTTCTTACGGAAAACGGCTTTGTCATAAATAATATCGATTCTACGGTAATAGCCCAGGCGCCGAAGCTGTCTCCATATATCGAAGAGATGAAACAAAACATCGCGGATACGCTCGGGCTTTCTGCAGGCGCCGTGAATGTGAAGGCTACGACGGAGGAGGGGCTTGGGTTTACCGGAAACGGGGAAGGAATTGCGGCACAGGCCGTATGCCTTCTGAACGGGCCGGAGGATATGATAGAGGCAGGAAATATCGTATACGGGAGAGACTGCCGGGGCTGCAGCGGGTGCAGACAGGGAGAGCAAATTGGCGTAATAAGGAAATGATCCGATCCCAAAAGCGGATCGGATCGGCGCGAACTGAGGTTCGCACCTAAGCGCACAA
>DFEA01000021.1:3120-12926 GCA_002368575.1 Lachnospiraceae bacterium UBA3814
GCAAATTGGCGCAGAAAGGAAATGATCCGATCCCAAAAGCGGATCGGACAAGCTGGCGCGGGAGGAGCAGGATTATGAAAATATATAATACCCTTTCAGGTAAAAAAGAGGATTTAAAGACCATCGAGCCCGGCAAGGTAAGGATGTATGTATGCGGCCCTACGGTCTACAATCTTATTCATATCGGAAACGCAAGGCCGATGATAATCTTCGATACGGTAAGAAGGTATATGGAATACAGGGGCTACGAGGTGAACTATGTTTCAAACTTCACCGATGTGGACGATAAGATCATAAAGGCCGCAAACGAAGAGGGGGTCGATGCGAAGGTGATCTCCGAACGTTACATAGAGGAATGCAAAAAGGATATGGCGGGAATGAACGTAAAGCCCGCGACCGTCCACCCCAAGGCTACTGAGGAGATAGACGGGATGATAGATATGATAGCCGGGCTTATAGAGAAGGGCTATGCCTATAAGGCAGATGACGGAACGGTCTACTTCAGGACAAGGAAATCTGAGGGCTACGGGAAGCTGTCCCATAAAAACCTGGATGATCTGAGAAGCGGCAGCAGGGCACTGCTTGTGTCGGGAGAGGATCAGAAGGAGGATCCGCTTGATTTTGTGCTCTGGAAGCCCAAAAAGGAAGGGGAGCCCTACTGGGAGTCTCCCTGGTGCGAAGGACGTCCCGGCTGGCATATAGAATGCTCGGTCATGAGCAGAAAATACCTGGGCGAGTCCATTGACATCCATGCGGGGGGAGAGGATCTGGTATTTCCCCATCATGAAAACGAGATAGCCCAGAGCGAGGCCGCAAACGGGAAGGAATTTGCAAGATACTGGATGCATAATGCCTTTCTGAACATAGATAATAAAAAGATGAGCAAATCTCTCGGGAATTTCTTTACAGTCAGGGATATCTCAGAAAAATATGACCTTCAGGTGTTAAGGTTCTTTATGCTGAACGCTCACTACAGGATGCCGCTTAATTTCAGCGAGGAGCTGATGGAGGCCGCTAAGAATTCACTGGAAAGAATAACGACTGCCGCGGACAATTTAAGATACCTGATAAAGAACAGCAGGACAGAAAAGACGAGCGATACAGAACGGGCATTATTAAAAGAAGCCGACAGATACCGGGTACTTTTTGATGAGGCCATGGACGATGATTTTAATACCGCGGATGCAATAACGGCTGTTTTTGAGCTGGTGAAATTTATCAACGTAAACGCTTCCTCGGATAACTCCTCCGAATATCTTGAGGATCTCCTTGGCAGGCTTAAGGAGCTTACGGATGTGCTCGGGATAATCACGGACAGGGAGGATGAGCTCCTTGACGAGGATGTGGAGAGGCTTATAGAGGAAAGAAGCGCAGCCAGGAAGAACAGGGATTTTGCAAGGGCTGATGAGATAAGAAAAAAGCTTTCCGATATGGGGATCATCTTAGAGGATACCAGAGAGGGAGTAAAGTGGCACAGGGCCTGAATCTCCGTCTGCTTATCATGGAGCGCTTCTTACTTAAGGAGCATGAGGCCCAGCAGTATTCGCCCTTAAACCTTGCCTTTATCGGCGACAGTGTCTATGACCTGGTAATTAAGACGGTGCTCATAGAAACCGCAAACCGCCCGGTCAACATCCTGCAGAAAAAGACCAGCTCCATGGTAAAGGCTGATTTTCAGGCGGCCATGTTAGATGCGGTGTATGACGAGCTTACTGAGGAAGAAAAGAAGATCTTCAGAAGAGGCAGGAACTCAAAGCCCGGAACAAAGGCAAAGAACGCGGATCATAAAAGCTATCTGAAGGCTACCGGCTTTGAGGCTGTTATGGGCTATCTGTATCTGACCGACCGGCTTGAAAGGATGACGGAGCTTATAAGGCTGGGACTTGAAAGAACTGAGGATACGGGAGCAAGGAATACCACCGGGAGGAGAAAAGGCACACACTCCACAGACGGACAGACAAAGAGGGAATAAATGATCGAAGGAAGAAACGCGGTGCTTGAGGCCTTCAGAGCCGGAAAGACCGTTGATAAGCTGTATATTCAGGACGGCTGTCAGGACGGGCCGATACTTTCCATTAAAAGAGAGGCCAGAAAAAGCGGAACGATAATCAAATATGTAGATAAGGAAAGGCTTGACAGCATGAGCCGCACGGGACATCATCAGGGGGTGATAGCTCAGGCCGTTTCTTATGAGTATTCGGAGCTTGAGGATATTTTCAGCAGGGCAGCCGAAAGAAATGAGGAGCCCTTTATTTTTTTGCTTGACAATATCGAGGATCCCCATAATCTGGGAGCCATAATAAGGACTGCCAATGTCTGCGGAGCCCATGGAGTCATAATCCCGAAAAACAGGGCGGTGGGACTTACGGAGACCGTAGCAAGGGCCTCTGCCGGGGCAGTAAGCTTCACCCCTGTGGTCAAGGTCACAAATCTCTCAAGGACCATTGAGGAGCTCAAGAAAAGAGGACTGTGGTTCGTATGCGCCGATATGGACGGAGAGATCATGTACAAGGCCGATCTCAAGGGCCCCATCGGGCTTGTGATCGGCTCGGAGGGAGAAGGGGCAGGAAGGCTCGTAAAGGAAAAATGTGACCTTGTATGCTCAATACCCATGAAGGGAGACATTGATTCACTGAATGCCTCCGTCGCAGCGGGTGTCATGGCTTATGAGATCGTGAGACAGAGATCGACATGAATAAATTTCGGGATAAGACGGACGAGGAGCTCATAAAGCAGCTGTGCGAAGGAAGCGGCAGCAGGGCAGATACGAAAAACAGCGATATCGAGGAATATCTCCTTGAAAAATACAAGCCTCTTGTGAGAAGGATAGCAAAGAATGATTCCTTCAGGATATCGGGAGGGGATCATGACGACCTCATCCAGGAGGGAATGATCGGGCTGATGAAGGCGGTAAAGACCTATGATCCCAACAGGGGCGCCAGCTTTTTCACCTTTGCCGCGCTGTGCATAAGAGGACAGATGATAAATGCGGTGGAGGCCTCAAACAGGGACAAGAATGCCGCTCTCAACTCCTATCTGTCGCTGTACGGAAGCGTGGGGGGAGCTGAGAATGAAGAGGACAGACGTCTTATCGATTCGATTTCGGAGCTTGTCACAAGGAGCGCGGAGGATACCGCTATCGATATTGATACCGCAAAAGAGCTGGATATGCGTATACGCGGGGAGCTGAGCGAGCTGGAGGTACAGGTTTATGAAATGTACCTGTCGGGAATGAGCTATACTGAGATAGCTGATATCCTGGGAAGAGAAGCCAAATCCATAGACAACGCCATCCAGAGGGTAAAAAACAAGGTACAGGCCATCATAAGGGTACAGGCCGAATAAAGGCCCCAGTCAAAGGGGCCCGAAGCCGGTCTTCGTTGCAAATATCAGGAAGATAAAGGCGATTATCCACCAGATTATGAAGATTGGCAGAAGGAACTTAAGCCATTTTCCGAAGGGAACCCTGCAGATGGCAAGCGCAGCCAGGATCTCGCCGCCGGTAGGGGAAAAAATATTCGTAAAGGCATCCCCGAGCTGGTAGGCAAGCACCGCGGTCTGTCTGGTAATACCGCTTGCATCGGCAAGTGATCCCATGATCGGCATGGTTATGGATGCCTGGGCAGAGCCCGAGGGCACCAGGACGTTAAAGAGCTCATGAAAAACGAACATCCCGCAGGCCATGAGTACGGAGGGGAGACGGTTTAAGGCATTGGAGAGATAATGAAGGAGTGAATCCATTACGTTTGCGTTCTCCAGTATGAGCACGGCCGAATTGGCAAGCCCTATCATAAGCCCCGGAAGCAGCATATCGTGACAGCCCTGTTCAAACCTCCGGCAGATATTTACGGGAGAAAGCCCGCCTGCGAGGCCGCCCAGGATACCGACGGCAAGAAAGATCCCGGAAAGCTCGTCTATATAAAAGCCCTTTTTTATTATCCCCCATACCGCAAAGCCGATCCCGGCAAGGAAGATGATGATCACCAGAGACTGCCTGAAGGTAAGTGCGGGTATGTTTTCAAGATCCAGCCGCTTGTCCTGATTATATTCCTTATCATATGCATAGGCGCCTCCGAGCTTCGGATTGTTCTTTACAAAACGGGCGTACCAGATAACGTAGATGATGGAGGAAAGCTCCAGGGAGATGAAAAGAACGATCCTTAAGCCCATTCCGGAAAAGAGAGGGACTCCGCAGATCTTCTGGGCGATCCCGACCGTGAAGGCATTGGTCACGGCGCCCCCGTAGCCGGCGGCGGCGGCAACAAAGATGATGCCTACGGCGGTAAGGGAATCGTAACCGACCGTGATGCAGCAGGCCAGTATGAGCGGGACAAAGACCAGATACTCCTCAAAGTTTCCGCAGAAGGCGGAGCCTGCGCCGAAGAGGATCATGAAAATGGGGATGATAAGAAACTCCTTCCCCGTCAGAGCCTTAAGCATATTGGCGATCCCGACGTTTAGGGCGCCGTTTCCGTTTAATATGGAAAACATTCCCCCTATTATGAGCAGAAAGAAAATTATGTAGGCACCGTTCTGGAGCCCGCGGGTCAGGGACATAAGAAGGTCAAAGGCTCCGGTAGGAGTCCTTTCAACGTACATGAAGCTTGAGGGGTCGATGATCTCTCTTTCTACCGTCTCGTCATATACCCTTTCATAGGTCCCGGCGGGGATGATATAGGTGGAAAGGGCACAGAGAAGTACGATAATGACCATAAGGATAAGGGGGTGTACCGACTTGTGCTCCGGCACCTTTCCTCTTACCGGTGTTCTCCTTTCGTTATGCCTTGAGTCATGAACAGTGAACTTCATTGCGGTCTCCTTTTATCTTTTATCATTTATTATTTATTATTTATTATTTATTATCCTTATCAGCTTCATCAGCTTCCTTCTGCGAATACAGTCCCAGGCTTTTTGCAAACTCCCTGTTCTTCCGGGCAAGCTCTTCCTTCTTCTGCTTTTTTTCGGAGGATGCGTCGGATAACCCTTCTCCCTTTTTGTCAGAGGACGAAGCTTCCGGCATGGACACAAGCTGCGGCTCCTCCAAGACGGCCGCGTCTATGGCCTTCTTGTCTATTTTGTTCTCTTCGGCGAGAGCTATGAGGGCGTCCACAACCTCTTCATCCAGCTGTGTTCCCCTTATCCGTTTTATCTCCTCAAGCACCACCGACAGATCAAGCTGCTTTCTGTAGGGCCTTGTGGAATACATGGCGTCGAAGGTATCGGCCACCGCGATTATCCTTGCGACCTCAGGGATCTCATCGCCCTTTAAGCCTCTGGGATAGCCTCTTCCGTCCATTCTCTCATGATGGCAGCCCGCGCCTATGGCAAGGTCCTCAACTATGCGCACGTCCTTAAGTATCTCGGCGCCCTTTGCGGCATGGGATTTCATAACCTTATATTCATCATCATTCAGCCTTTCGGGCTTATTGAGGATGCTGTCCGGGATGCTCAGCTTTCCTATATCGTGGAGAAGAGCGATGTTGTAGAACTCGCTTATCTGCTCATCGGTATACTCCCTCTTTTCCTTAAGCTTCTCCGCAAGCATTTTCGTGTAAATGGCGACACGGAAGGAGTGTCCTCTGTTCTGGGAATCACGCATGTCTATGCACTTGGCAAAGGTATACATGATCTCGTTGATGAAGAGCTGATCCTCCTCCTGCTTGGCAAGGAGCTCTCTGTTCATTTTAAGAAAATGCTTCCATATCACAAAGGAAATGAGGGCGATAATGGCCACCATGAAGATCGCCCAGAAAACAAAGCTCTCGTAAAGGGAGGTCTCCTTGGAGAGAATGATGGAGGCGCTCTTTTCTATCTCCCCGGTTTCATCGTTTATCACATTAAGATGGAAGACATATTTTCCGCCGTCAAGGTTAGTGTATCTTACAGGCTGCATTTCCTGCTTGGTGGTGACCACCGGCGCATCGTCAAAGCCCTCAAGATAATAGCTTATGCGGGGATTGCTGAGGCCGAAGGTAATGGCGTAGGCGTTTATCACAAGCTTCCGGCTTCCGGCGGGGATCACCACCGGATCGTTAATGTTCTTTACCGGGACGGTCCTGTCGTCAAGCTCTACAGAGGGTATAGCAAGGCGGACCGAATCGGTATTTCCTTCCTCGGTGTTGATATCGACCCTGCAGACCCCGGTGGTTCCGGAAATATAGAGGTTGCCTTTGTCATCCAGAAAGCTTCTTGAATTTCCGGTGGCGATATAGGGAAGCCCGCTGCGCCTGTCATAGAAGCTGTATTCTATATCCTTATTATCAAGGAGCTCTTCGACCTTTGTGATATAGATCCCGTTTGAGGAAAGGATCCAGGCCTTGCCGTTTCCGTTAAAGTATATATCGTAGTTATTTGAATAGGGGAAATTGGTCACGGCGGTAAGAGAGAGATCCGTTTCACTCCCGGAGCCCTGCTTCATATACTGTATGGAGTTTGAGGTGATGAGCCAGAAGAGCCCTCTTTCATCATCCCTCTTTATCCTCATGACCACCTCGCTGGTGAGGCCGTCGTCATGGCCTATGCGCGAGACCCTGTTATCCTTGATCACATAGATCCCGTCGCCGTCGCTTCCAAGGTATAAGGTCCCGTCCTCACCCTCCTCTACAGAGAGGATCTCCGTTGTGCTTATCCCGTCGTCCTGACCGTAATGAGCGCTCACCTTACCGTCCTTTATTATAAAGAGACCGTTTCCGGTGGCGGCGGCCATGCTCCCGTCCCTTCTTTCCAGAACGGCCCTGACACGGGCGGCATCGAGGCCGTTTGTTTCATTATAGGAGGTGATGGAGGAGTCGTCGGGATTAAAGCACACAAGCCCCGTCTCTCCGTGGGTGCAGAGCCATACCCTGCCTAAGGAGTCGTTCTTTATGCAGCGGATACGGACACCCTTGAGATATTCCGTGAGGGGATTTTCGATATTATTGTAGCTTTTGCTGTTTATTATGATAAGGCCGCTGTCGGTTGCGATATAGAGATTGTTCCCGTTGATACACGTCGAATTTACCACGGTCTGTTCAAGCTCCGCAAGCTTGCTTATGTCGGTAAAGCGGTCGGGAACCAGCTTCAGCACGCCCTGTCTTGTAGAGGTGAACCAGATATTTCCCTCATGATCCTCCATGATATGCCCCACCGAATTATGCATGGGAACATCGGAAAGAGCGGTGAACACGCCTGTGCCGTCAATATAGCCGATGCCGTTGGTAGCGCTCAGCCATAAAAGATCATTGATCTTAAGGATCGAATTGATGTTCTTAAGCTGTCCCGTTGACTGCCTTTTTATGATCTTCATCGAAGCATTCCCGTCGACGGTCAGAAGCTCCGAGCCTGCGGTCCCCATGTAAAGGATGCCGGGGGAGCCGGGATCTGAGTAAAGCGCGTTTACGGGCTCCTCCCCGAATTTTTCGGGATTGTAAAAGGCGCTTATCCTCAGGGAATCAAGCTCGAACACGGCTCCGTTAAGGGTGAGGCCGTAGATGCACCCGCCCTCGTCCTTCTGAAGGGCCGTTATATACTCAAGATTCACAAGGGGATCGTCGATCACATGCACCTGAAGATCCTCCTGGATGCAGGCAAGCCCCTGGGTGGTGGCGATAATGATGTTTCCGTCATTATCCTCGGTTATGGCTCTTATGGAATAGGATTTAAGCCCCTCGACCCTTCCGTAGACCTTGATGTCCCCGTGGTCAAAGCAGGCTATCCCGTTCTCGTTGGTACCTATCCATACCCGCTCCTTAGAGTCCACGAACAGGCTGAAAACGCTGGATATTCCCGTAGAGGAATCAAAACGGTAGAAATTGGAGCCGTCGTAGCGTATGAGGCCGCTGTAGCCTCCGATCCACATAAACCCGTCGGGGCTCTGCACAATGGCATTGGCCTCGGAGGTGGGAAGACCGTTCGAGGAATCATACAGGATGGCGGTGTAGTCAGAGCTGCTGCCGAGTATGTCCCTTCTTGCCTCGGCCCTTAGTGGGCATGCCGCCGGCAGAGCTATGAGCAGGCACAGAAATACCAGCCTGATAAGATGTCGTACACTGAATTTTTCCGGAAGAGTTATATTCATTTTTATCCTCACAAAGTATATAATCTATTGATAAATAAGTTATAGTAAACGCAATTATTAATTGTGTTTACTATAACTTATCACAAATTTTATAAAATTTACAGTCTCTTTATAAGGTGCCCGACTCCGGAGGATAAAAAATGAAAACGAACAGAAGACTTGCATGGAAGTATTACAGTAAAATAAGGGACAATGTGAAGCCTGACATGGGGCTTTACTTTAAGCCCGCCGCGGAGCGCTCCTTCTGGGACGCCTTCTTAAAGGATGAGATATTAAACGTACCGGGAGAGTATCTTATAAGGATGGCGGAAGAGCTCCTTAAGGAGGAGTATCCCGTCATACTTTCCTCCGATTACCGGGAGTTTTCAAAAAATGGCAACAGGGAGCATTTCGAGGAGAAATATTTTAAGAGAAGAAGGATGCTTGGCTCCCTTGTCCTTGCGGAATGCATTGAGCATAAGGGGAGGTTTACGGATAAGCTTATTGACGGGCTTTACCTGATCCTTGAGGAGACCTCCTGGTGCCTGCCCGCGCATAACAGCTATATAAGGGATACAAAGCAGCTGCCCCTGCCCGATAAGGAAAGGCCGGTCATCGATCTTTTTGCGGCGGAGACCGCCGAGCTTCTCGGGATAACGGAATATCTTCTGAGAGAAGAGCTTTCAGAGGTGAGCTCCCTTATAAACGCTTATGTGGAAGGCGAGCTTGGGAAAAGGATATTTACGCCCTATCTTACGGAGCATTTCTGGTGGATGGGAAACGGGGAGGAGCCTCTTTTAAACTGGACACCCTGGATAACCCAGAACGTGCTGCTTTCCTTCTTTACAAGGAGAGAGGGTCTTCTTTCCACTGAAGAGCTTAAGAGGGCCTTAGAGCAGGCAGTGCTTTCAATTGACGACTTTATGGCAGATTACGGGGATGACGGCTGCTGCAACGAAGGAGCGCAGTATTACTCCCATGCGGGACTCTGCCTGTTCGGCTGCATCGATGTGCTTGACAGGATCACCGGAAACGGCTTTTCGGGGCTTTATAAGGAGCCGCTTATCGGAAATATTGCCGCCTACATAATGAGGATGTACGCGGGAAACGGGTATTATATCAATTTTGCAGACTGCTCCCCTTTTCCGGGAAGGAGGAGCGTAAGGGATTATCTGTTCGGCCTGAGAGTGGGAAACGGGGCGTATGCTTCCTTTGCCCGGGCTGATTTTCAGAGCCTTGATACGGAAGGCAGGGTAATGAGTGGGGAGCAGAACCTTTATTACAGACTGCTCTCACTTGAGCATTACGGTGAGCTTTTTGCTCCCTCTCCGCTAAAGGAGGCGGAGCCGTGGGAGACGGAGGATTTCTTTTTTGAGAGCACGGGACTTATGATCGCCAGGGATCACACCTTTACGCTTGCGGCAAAGGCCGGGGATAACGCCGACAGCCATAACCATAATGACGTGGGGAGCATCACCCTTTATAAAAACAAGCTTCCTTATTTAATAGACCTTGGAGTAGAGACCTATACCGCAAAGACCTTTTCTCCCGAGAGATACGAGATATGGACGATGCAGTCGCAGTACCACAATACCGTAAGCTTTGTTGAAGGGGCCGGGGCTTATGATGAAAACGGGCTTAAATGCACAGAGCTTTTGGGGCAGAGGGACGGAAAGGAATTTGCGGCTTCAGAGGTGTACGCCGAGCTTTCAGATAAGGAGGCCTCATTGTCCATGGAGCTTTCGGGCGCCTATGGGGATGAGAGGATAAG
>DFEA01000021.1:13056-23154 GCA_002368575.1 Lachnospiraceae bacterium UBA3814
ATAACGGCGATGTCCCTGAGAATAATGACCGCTGTGGTTACGAGAATAGTGACCGCACCCCGGAGAGAGGCGGCAGCAGGCAGGATGGATACGCTGAGGAAGCAAGGTCCTGTAAAAAAAAGGGACCCTCGGTCATAATAAGGGACAGGATCGATTCAGACCTTCAGGCGGTGTTTGTACTCATGACCTGTGAAAAGCCGGAGCTTACGGAGCCGGTAAGGGAGGGCAGAGGGAGGCTCAGTGTGGGAGAGCTCGGAGAGATAAGCTTTGAGGGGATGGGAAGCGTTGTTATAGAAACCTGTCCCATAAAGGATAAAAGACTGGGAAAGGCCTGGAAGGATGAATGCTACAGGATACTGCTCGCGGCGGAGAGGGAGGATACTGTGATAGAGGTGTATTGAAACGGATAGTTTAATGAGGAAATCCTTGACACCTTATGAGATTTTGTTTTAAGATAAATGTGTTTAACATATCGTAAAGGTGTCCGGACGTTCGTCCATGTTTCCCTTTTGGATTGATTAGTTGAGAGTAGTTATCATCTTTAATGCTGTAGTATGTTTGCCCTATGTTAAGGGTTCGTCATTATTCTCACCTTTACGGTATGAGCAATATATTGTGATTATCTTAAAGGAAGGAGAAATTTGAAGAATGGTGGATGGAAAAGGCACTGCTGTTAACAAAGAATACAAGGACAGGCTCTTTAATTATATTTTTGGAAGGGAGGAGAACAGGGAGTGGACCCTGAGCCTTTATAATGCCATCAATGGTTCACATTATTCTGATGCATCGCTGATCGAGTTTAATACGATCGAAGAGATTCTTTATATGGGCATGAGAAATGACACATCGTTTATCGTTTCCGGGGAGATTAATGTATATGAGCACCAATCAACATTTAATCCAAACATGCCGCTCAGGCTGTTGGGATATGTAGACAGACTCTTTTCTGCTTATATTTCCACAAACAGGCTTAACAAGTATGGAGAACAGCTCATTATGCTGCCTTATCCAAAGCTTGTGGTCTTCTATAACGGGATTAAGGAGCAGGAGGATGAGGTTATCCTGAGACTTAGTGATTCTTTTGGTGAGGCACACAGGAATGATGCCGATATCGAGGTACGGGTAAGGATGCTTAACGTTAACTACGGCCGGAATTCGGAAATCATGGAGAATTGCAGACCTCTTTACGATTATGCATGGCTGATAGAGCAAATAAGGCAGAATGCAAAAGAGTATGGTATAATCAGAGCAGCAGGCAGGGCAATAGAGCTGATGCCCGATGATTTTGTGATAAAGGGCTTTCTTATGAAGCATAAGGCGGAGGTGGAAGGGATGCTTGATACCGAGTATAAAGAGGCGGAAATCAGGGAGCTGTTCATGGAGGATGGCCGTGCTCAGGAACGAGCGAATACTGAACGAGAACGGAAACGCGCGGATGAGGAATGTGAACGTGCAGATCAGGAAAGAAAACGCGCAGATGAGGAATGTGAACGCGCGGATCAGGAAAGTAAACGCGCGGATCAGGAAAGTAAACGCGCGGAAAAGGCAGAGGCTCGTGTCAGAGAGCTTGAGGCTATGCTTGCAGAAAACCGTAAATTGTAGATTGAATGAATATTTGTAACTGCCTTGGTAAATGAGAAGATACAAATATTTATTGAACAAGATGGAATATGCTTCAGAGGATGAATGAGCTTGCTGTCAAAAGTGCAAATGGAACTAACTTGGCTCTGACGGGAAAACCATCCATATTCCGGATGATGAACTGGGGGAATCAGAAAACGGAGGGAGCTATAAGGATATTTATTATACCATGCAGGACGGTACCGGCGAGGAGTTTAGGATAAGGCTTATGGACGAAGCGGAGCTTACGGGTATCAAGATTATACAGACTATCCGGCAGGTATTATAATCTTTGTCACAAGCCTCTGTCGTCCCGGGACCGTATGTATGGTCCTGTTTTGCATCAGGGAGAATCACGGGTAAAGAAGCTCAAACAATATCCGGCGGGAGACCGGGGCTCTGGAGCTTACTGTTAATGTAGTCGCGGGGGCTCATCCCCTCCACCTTTTTGAATACTCGGGAAAAATAATATGAGGATTCAAAGCCCAGCGCATCGGACACCTCGTATATCTTCATGTCCCGGTTGAGGAGGAGCTCCTTGGCCTTTTCGATCTTCTTTGTGTTTACGAACTCGGAGAAGCCGATCTCGGCATTCTTTTTAAATATTGAAGAGAGATAGGCGGGGGAGAGGCCGAATACCTCCGCTACCTCATTCAGCTGAAGCCTTCCGTTAAGGTTTTCCTCTATGTATTTCTGGATGGAGGCAATGAGCCTGTCCTTTCCGGAACGGCGGTTGGAGCCGACTATATGAGAAAACAGCCTGACCGGTGAACCCTTGTCAGCCCTGTCCGCAGCGGCCTTTGCTTCCTCAAAGGAGGTATGGATATCCAGTGGATCGGATACCGCGGTACCTATACCGAAGCGCAGCTCCACGCTGAAATAGCTTTCTATCATATCTATCGCATTCCCGAGAGCGTCTACTATCTGCTCCATTGCATCGGCTACGGCGGTATTCTCCTCAAAATAGAAAATGAAGGTGAAGTGATACGGATCGTTTGTTACCCTGTAGCAGGGCGCATATCTTTCCGCTATTCCGCCTGCCATGTTAAGACTGGAGGTATACAGGGTGAGGAGCCTCTTGTCGTCATGTATGTCTTTTATGCCTAAAGCCCCGTAGACTACGATATAACGGTTGAAGGAAAAATCCATGCGGTTATCATCGGCCTGCTTTTGAAAGGAGGCTCGGTCAGTAAACACATGGTTTAAAAGCCTTACGAGGAATTTCTGACGGAATCCGTCCAGGGAGGCTTTGGTCATATCCATGGGCTCCCGTTCTCTTTTTTCTGAATGCTCGAGCACCTTTTTTGCGGCTCTTTCCAGGGCCTTTTTCAGTGAACCCCGCGAAAGCTCGATCTTTACGAGGTAATCTGCCGCATCTCCGGAAAGGGCGCGCCTTGCCATTTCAAAGTCCTCATAGGCAGTCAGCATTATAAATACCGGAAGGCTCCCGAAACGCTTTGAGGCTTCCTCCATAAGCTCAAGCCCGTTCATGACAGGCATTTTTATATCGGAGATCAGGATATCCGGGTGCAGCTCGCCTATAAGCCTCAGGGCTTCCTTTCCGTTTGAGGCGTTTCCGACCACCTCGTATTCCGGCAGCTCTGAAAGCATGGTTTTTAAGCCTATCTGTACGAGAGGCTCGTCGTCTGCTATCAGGATCCTGTATTTTTCCTCCATGCTCTACCTCATATTATTATAGGAGATGTGTATGATCCGCTCACTAAACATCATTGATCGCACCTGCTATGGCTCATCATCTGCCGAATTCTTTAAAGGGTAATCAAAATGTATCGTGGTATATTCTCCGGGCACGCTTTTTGCGCTTAACCCGTACTCCTCTCCGAAGCTGAACCTTATGCGGTTATGGACGTTTGCGATCCCCACATCCTTAAAGAAATCATTTCCGCCGCCCTGGCTTCCCTCAAAAAGCCCTGAGATAAGCTCCTCATCCATTCCGACTCCGTTATCGGTCACATCGATATACAGGTGGGCGGCTTTCGAATACACATGTATGGTTATCTTTCCAGCGCTGCCCTTTGGCTCGATACCGTGGAAGATGGCGTTTTCAACTATGGGCTGCAGGGAGAATCTGTTGACCGGACTGGTCAGCAGACTGTCGTCCTCGATCTCATAGATAAGCTCTATTGTCCCGCCGTAGCGGTATTTCATTATCGTAAAGTAATCGTTAAGAAGCTCGATCTCAGATTGCAGGGGAATGATCTGCTCAGAGCTCTTTGATACGTTTTTAAGGAGCCTTGACAGAGCCGTTGACATATCGGCTATTCCGTCCGCACCCTGAATGGTGGCCATCCATTTGATGGTATTTAAGGTATTATACATGAAGTGGGGATTTACCTGGGACTGCAGGACGCGGTATTCCAGAGCCTGCTTCGCCCGTTCGTTCCCGACTCTTTCGTGGATAAGGGCATCAACCCTTTGTGACAGATCATTTATGCCACGGCCTATCTGACCAAGCTCATTATCCCACTCTATCAGAGGGTCTCTGGAAAAGTCTCCGTTTCCGGTCCTTTCAAGCTTAAGGAGGAGGGCGTCTACGGGATCGTTTATCATTCTTCTCAGAAGGACATAAATGACCGATCCGGTCAAAATTATGAAGCAAAGAACAAGGAAGACGATAACTATATAGAAAAAGGTACGGCTTCTTAGCTCGCTCCTTGAGGGGAGCAGGGATATCCTTATCTCCTTGTCGGGAAGAGAATAATCAACGAGCCCGGAAGGGAGTCTGTCGGTTACAAACTCTCCGTTTTCATACCGGTAGGTGGCAGTATCGGAGAAGGTCAGATAAAGCCTGCAGTCCTCCGGAAAATGAATGTTGTTTATATGAGCCGCAATTACGTCTGCCGGTATCTCCAGATAGATAAAGCCTATGATATCCGATGAATAGAACCTTCTGACCGGCCTTATGACCGGAAGTATCCTTACCCTGTCATTTGCATTTACAGGACTGCTTACGAGCCCGATATAGCTGTAATCGTCCGAGGAGATGAGCTCCTCGAAGAATGGAGCCTCCCTGATGTTTCCGGCAAGTGTGAGGGTGGAGTTGTTCTGTACTCTTGCAATATGGAGAAATTCGCTTCCGTCAGGCACCGAGACCATGAAGCGGTTTATCAGCTCATAGGAGGAGTTTATGCGATATTCACTGTTTAAGTGTGTCCAGGTATCCATCGAAAGCTTCCGGGCGTCCGCGTTACGGTCTTCTCCGGAGCCTGCCTTTATTCCCGAGAGATAGTTTTCCACCGCAGGATCTAAGAGCAGTCTGTTTGAGAACGCGATCACTGAATTAAGGTCGGAATTAATTTCGTTTCCGAGAAGCTGGATATTGATATAGGAAGACTGACGCTGGCTTTCAAGCAGATATCTTCTTGAGATAAAGAAGCTTAAAATAGCTACCATCAGAGCTATCAGAAAGGAAAAACCGATTATTATGGCTATTATCTCAGCCCTGAGGCTTTTGAACCTGTCACGCATCTAAAAAAAATACATCAATGCCTAAAAAAAATACATTTTTAAGCGATGAGATTAATAAATTTACAAATCCGTAAAAGTATTTGCATTCTTAAGACTTTTGAAAAATTATAACCTAAAAGCAGTTAAAAAACAATCAGACCTGCCAGGCAGGTAATAAAACAGGAGGTAAACATGAAGAAGAAATTACTGAGTACTTTGATAGCAGCATCGATGGTTGCGGCGGCTCTTGCAGGCTGTGCGGCTCCGGCTCCGGCACCTGCAGCTGCACCGGCCGCAGACACAGGCGCTTCTGCAGAAGCCGAGGCGTCAGAGCCCTCCGCTGAGGCGGCTGCGGACTCGGGTGAGGCGGTCACTCTTAAGTGGGCATTATGGGATAAGGATACGACGGTGTATTATCAGCCTCTTGTAGATGCCTATACGGCGGCTCATCCCAATGTTACGATCGAAATGGTCGACCTTGGCTCCACAGATTATTCAACCGTTCTCGGAACCCAGCTTTCGGGCTCAGGCTCGGATTTTGATGTGGTTACGATAAAGGATGTTCCGGGCTATGTTACCCTTGTTAACAAGGGCGTCATCGAGCCTCTTGATGAGCTTATTGCCCGTGACGGCATCGACCTTTCGAAGTTTTCGGGGGTAACGGATCAGGTTACGATCGACGGCAAGCTTTACGAGCTTCCCTTCAGATCGGATATCTGGGTTCTCTTCTATAATAAGGCAATATTTGATAATGCCGGAGTTGATTATCCCACAAACGATATGACCTGGGAGCAGTATGACGAGCTGGCAAGGAAGATAACCGATACGACCGCGGGCGCAAGGGTATACGGAGCCCATTATCATACCTGGAGATCGACGATACAGCTTGACGGGATCCTTGACGGCAAGCATACGATAGTAGACGGGACCTATGACTTCACAAAGCCTTATTATGATATGGTGCTTTCACAGCAGAAGGACGGGGTATGCATGGATTACGCCACCCTTAAGACTCAGGGACTTCATTATTCCGCAGCCTTTGCACAGGGCAACGTAGGAATGCTCAACATGGGTTCATGGTTCATAGCTACTCTTATTAACGGCATCAAGACAGGCGAATACAATGTATCCGACTGGGGAATGGTCAAGTATCCTCATGCTGAGGGAGTAGAGCCCGGATCGACCTTATCTACGATCACAGCTCTTTCCATCCCCACATCCTCCGCTAATAAGGAAGCTGCATGGGATTTCATCAAGTTCGTATGCACCGAGGAGGGCGCGGAGGTCATGGCCGGAACAGGAAACATTCCCGCAATGACGAACGAGTCCATAGTAGATATTATTGCCGAGATGGATGGGTTCCCGCAGGATTCAAAGGAGGCTCTTATCACCAGCCACACCTATCTTGAGATGCCTGCCAACGAGAAGTCATCAGAGATCGAGACAGTTCTCAATGAACAGCATGACAATATCATGAATGAGATAGTCAGTGTTGACGAAGGTATTGCCGCGATGAACGAGGGTGTTCAGGCGATACTGGGACAGTAACAGGAACCTGGAGACTGAAAGAAGGGGTATCCGGAGGGCCGGATGCCCCTTTTATCGCAGAGCCGCAGAGAAGAGGATGTCAGCAAAGCTGACCGGCGGCCTGCGGGCGGGCAGGGTGCGGTTTATCTCCCCTGCCCGATTGAAAGTGAGGATAATATGAATTCAGCCAGTATAAAAAGAAAAAGAAGACAGACTCTGGTAGCCTATTCCTTCATCGCTCCTAACTTTCTGGGCTTTGCTGTTTTTACCCTGGGCCCTATAATCCTTGCCTTTATCATGGCATTTACGGAATGGGACGGAAATAACCCGATGAAGTTTGTCGGCTTATTAAATTTTACCTCGATCTTTTCGGATGACCGTTTTCTGTCATCGCTCAGGAATACAGTTGTATACAGTATCTTTACGGTGCCCTTTACCCTGATCGCCGCGCTTGGACTTGCCATCCTTCTGAACCAGAAGATAAAGGGACGCACCTTTTTCAGAACGGTGACCTTCTTCCCGTATGTAGCTTCTCTGGTGGCTGTGGCGGCAGTATGGAACATGCTTTTTACCCCTAGTGAGGAGGGACTCATAAACCAGCTCCTTATTAATGTATTTCATGCGGAGCCGCTTAAATGGGCTGCTTCCCCCAAAACGGTAATGCTTACGATCGTACTTTTTTCGATCTGGAAAAACATGGGCTATTATATGGTGATCTATCTTGCGGGCCTGCAGGGGATAAGTGAGGATCTTTATGAGGCCGCGGCGCTTGACGGAGCGGGCGCATGGCAGAGGTTCTGGTATGTTACGCTTCCGCAGCTTAAGCCCACTACCTTCTTTGTGACGATCATGCTGACCATAAGCTGCTTTAAGATATACGATATAGTGTATATGTTGGCCGGCGGCTCGAACGGGGTAGTAAACAAGAGTGCGATGGTGCTGGTTTACTATATCTACGAAGAGGCCTTCAGGAACTGGAAGCTGGGAAGAGCTTCCGCAAGCGCTTTGGTACTTTTCCTGATCGTGCTTGTTATAACCCTCATCCAGTTTAAGGGTGAGAAGAATTACGCCAATGACTGAACCTGCCGCTCAGAGATTCATGGAGGTAATATGGAAAGTAAATCCCAAAACAGACTAATCAAAAATATTATCATATACGCGCTGCTGATCCTTCTGGCGGTAATAATGCTGGTACCCTTTATCTGGATGATCACCGCTTCGCTTAAGATGAACAAGGATATCTTTGTGATTCCCTATCAGTGGTGGAATCCGGAGCCTAAGTGGAGCAACTATCTGGATATCTGGACTAAGATCCCTCTTGCGAAATATGCTCTGAACACCGTAAAGCTTACGATCATCGTTACCATTCTTCAGATAGTAACCTCAAGCTTTGCGGCGTATGCCTTTGCCAAGCTTCAGTTTAAGGGGAGAGACATCCTTTTCCTTGCTTACATTGCTACCATTGCCGTTCCCTGGCAGGTATACATGGTTCCGCAGTTTATCTTTATGCGAAGCCTTGGGCTGGCCGATACCCATCTTGCTATCATAATCCTTCAGGCCTTTTCGGCATTCGGGGTTTTCCTTATGAGGCAGTTTTATGAGGGGATACCGGATTCATTGTGCGAGGCGGCAAGGATAGACGGAATGAGTGAGTATAAGATCTATGCAAAGATCATGCTGCCGCTCTCGAAGCCGGCCTTGTCTACTCTTACTATATTTACCTTTGTAAATACCTGGAACGATTTCCTGGGCCCCCTTATCTACCTGACAACGGATTCCAAGAAGACTCTGCAGATCGGTATCAAAATGTTCATATCGCAGTATTCGGCCGAGTACGGACTGATAATGGCTGCATCAGTGATCTCCCTGATCCCGGTTCTTATAGTATTCATGGCCCTTCAGAAGTATTTCGTAGCCGGGATCACCACCGGCGCCGTTAAGGGCTAGTTTCAATTATCGGTCATAGGTTACCGCATCTGAAAAAAATGAACCGAAAATTGAAACAGTCGAGCTAAGTCAGCACAGCAATAAAACAAACTCAGAATCAGGAAGACAACCAATGAAGTGGATAAAAGAAAAGGAAATATATGATCATCCTCCGATCACTCCGGAGGAGACGGAAGAGGCTCTCTCATTCTGTGTAAGAGCCACCATTGAAAACCTGGAATATTTTGGCGACGGATTCCCCTATGCCGCAAGTGTGGACAATATCTATCCTAAGGTTGAAAACAGAGGGTGGACCACGGGCTTTTATACGGGACAGGTCTGGCTCTCCTATGAAAATGCCCAGAGCGCAGACGACAGGGAAAGGCTTCTTGAATACGGAAATAAGCAGGTAGACTCCTTTTATGACAGGATCAAAGCCCTGTATGACGTTGAGCATCATGATCTCGGCTTTCTGTACAGCCCCTCCTGTGTGGCGGCCTGCAAGCTTACCGGCTCCGCAAAGGCAAGGGAGGCCGCGGTATCGGCGGCGGATAAGCTCATCACCAGATTCCAGCCGGTCGGAGAATTTATCCAGGCCTGGGGAGAGATGGGCGAGGCGGATAATTACCGTTTTATCATAGACTGCCTGTTAAACCTCCCTCTGCTGTACTGGGCTAGCGAAGAGACAGGGGATAAAAAATACAGGGCCATAGCGGAAAAGCATATACATACCGCAATGGCAAATGTACTGCGGGAGGATGATTCTGCCTGGCATACTGTGTTCATGGACAATAAAACGGGACTGTTTCATCATGGTGCCACCTGTCAGGGCTATAAGGACGGCTCCGCCTGGGCAAGAGGACAGGCCTGGGGGGTATACGGTACTGCTATGGCATACCGGTACACAAAAAGAGAAGAATATATCGGTTATTTCAAAAGGGTCACGGGTTATTTCCTGAATCACCTTCCGAAGGATCTGTGTCCGTGCTGGGATCTGACCTTTGGCGAGGGTGATGAGGATGAGCCGAGAGATTCCTCATCTGCGGTAATCGCAGCCTGCGGGATGCTTGAAATGAGCAGATATCTGGATAAGGAAGAGAGCGGGTATTATACCGGCATTGCAAAACGACTGATCCGGTCAATGAATCAGGGCTACAGGATACAAGAGCACAGACCCGGAAACGGTCTGCTCCTGCACGGAACCTACTCAAAAAAGAGCCCGTACAACACCTGCACCCCCGAGGGCGTGGACGAGTGCGTGATCTGGGGCGATTACTATTATATGGAGGCTCTTAACAGGCTGAAAAACCCGGACTGGAATATTTACTGGTAAAAGGAGTATCTTCAGGGAAAAAGAATGAATACATCAGGAATTGACCAAAACAGTCAAAATAATGACGGGCAGTATATGAATAAGGAATCCGGAAGAGGTCCGGGGACAGGAGGCTACGAGCCTGAATATACGGATTTTGAGCTGAGCCCCTATACGGGAATGACAAGGGAGAGCTTTAAAGCGGCGGGCAGATATCTCTTAAGCGGTGTTTTTAATAATATTAA
>DFEA01000031.1 GCA_002368575.1 Lachnospiraceae bacterium UBA3814
GCGGTAAGGCCCTCAATGTTGATCAGCTTCGAATATGCCTCCAGCTCTATCTCGTACCTGGATCTGACCTCTATCTCCGTGAAAATATGATGCCTTTTAAACAGCTCAATGTTTTTAGGCTCAAGATACCTCGGGAGCGCGTCTACGGTAGTCGGAAGGTTTAAAAGGCCTCTTCCCCTTGCCTCCTGCTCCCACTCCTTTGAATAACCGTCCCCGTTAAAGATTATCCTTTTATGCTTCTTAAGTGTCCGTCTGAGCAGCTCGTACAGCTCTTCAGTAAAGTCCCCTTCTGCCCCTTCAAGCTCATCGGCAAACTGTCTCAGGGACTCGGCCACGATGGTGTTCAAAACCGTATTGGGGCCCGATACCGACATGGAGGAGCCGCAGCTTCGGAATTCAAACTTGTTTCCGGTGAAGGCAAAGGGAGAGGTACGGTTTCTGTCGGTCGTGTCCTTCGGAAGCTTGGGGAGGACGTGAACCCCGATATCCATTTTGGATACGCCGTGCCCGCTGTAGGCCATTCCGCTTTCTATCGACTTTAAGATGGCATCCAGATCGTCGCCCAGAAAGATCGACATTATTGCGGGAGGGGCCTCGGCGGCTCCCAGACGGTGATCATTTCCCGCGGAAGCTATGGAGAGCCTTAACAGGTCCTGATACTCAT
This sequence comes from Lachnospiraceae bacterium UBA3814, assembly GCA_002368575.1. GTDB lineage: Bacteria > Bacillota > Clostridia > Lachnospirales > Lachnospiraceae > UBA2868. Next base: position 665 of record DFEA01000031.1, read on the forward strand.
CCACCGCCTTTATTATAGCGGTGATAAACAGCAGGAACTGCGCGTTTTCATGCGGTGATCTGCCCGGCTCCAGGAGATTTGTCCCGTGATCCGTGACCATCGACCAGTTATTATGCTTTCCCGAGCCATTGATCCCCTCAAAGGGCTTTTCATGCAGGAGACATATGAAATTATGGCGCTTGGCCACCTTTTTCATGACCTCCATCGTTATCTGGTTATGATCGATCGCTATATTCGCGGTATCATATATCGGCGCCATCTCATGCTGCGCGGGGGCCGCCTCGTTATGCTCGGTCTTTGCCAGTATCCCAAGTCTCCAGAGTTCACCGTTAAGCTCCTTCATAAAAGCCTGCACCCTCGGCTTTATAGCTCCGAAATAGTGGTCATCGAGCTCCTGTCCCTTGGGCGGCCTTGCGCCGAAGAGGGTCCTCCCGCAGTATATAAGGTCCTTCCTTTTTTCATACAGTGACCGGTCTATCAGAAAATACTCCTGCTCCGGACCTACGGTAGTCACAACCCTTCGTACCTCCTCGTTTCCGAACAGCCTGAGTATCCTTACCGCCTGCTCACTGAGTGCCTCCATGGATCTGAGCAGAGGGGTCTTCTTGTCAAGCGATTCACCTCCGTAGGAGCAGAACGCAGTCGGGATGCAGAGGACGTCGTCCTTTACGAAGGCGTAGCTGGTGGGATCCCAGGCAGTATAGCCCCTGGCCTCAAAGGTGGCCCTTAGCCCTCCGGAAGGAAAGCTTGAGGCATCCGGCTCGCCCTTTATCAGCTCCTTTCCCGAGAACTCCATTATCACTCTGCCGTCATCCTGCGGAGAGATGAAGCTGTCATGCTTCTCGGCCGTAACACCGGTCATCGGCTGAAACCAGTGTGTAAAATGAGTGGCCCCCTTTTCGATGGCCCAATCCTTCATGGCTATCGCCACCACGTTGGCGACTGCTATGTCCAGATCCCTCCCGTCCTCTATGGTCTTTTTCAGGGATCTGTAAATATCCTTCGGCAGCTTTTCACGCATTACCGCGTCATTAAATACCATACTTCCGAAAATTTCCGGTACACTGATGTTCATAATTTCCTCCAGTCTGCATCGGTTTTGTAAACAAAACAGGTGATGTCATTGATTAAAATATTAAATCATGTGTTAACATTTCTTGATTATCGACTTTTCAGCTTCTTTTTAAGCTGCCATATATCACTTCCGACAGCGGACCCGAATGGCTCTGAAGCGGCAATATTACGCCCTGCATCGATCCCTGTCCGCGGATCTTCTCTTATAAGCCATGAATTAAATCTCACCTTCAAAGACGGTAACAGCTGTTCCGGTCATATAGACCCGGTTCCTGTCCCTGTTCCATGTTATTGAAAGATCTCCTCCTCTGAGATGTACTGTTATTTTGTCATCGCAGAGGCCGTTAAGAATACTGGCCACGGCAACCGCACAGGCGCCCGTACCGCAGGCCAGGGTCTCACCGGTGCCCCTTTCCCATACTCTCATCACAGCGTTTTTACGGTCCGTCACCTTTACAAATTCTATATTGGCCTTGTTGGGAAAGCATTCATGCCACTCAAGCTTTGGTCCCTCCTCTTCCAGAGGGAAGCCTTCTACATCGTCCACATAGATCACCGCATGGGGGTTGCCCATCGAAACGCAGGTCATCCTGTACTCTGCGGTATCCGTCCTTACAGGCTGCATAAGGCATAGTTCCGGGCTTTTTACGTTAATATCATTTGTTATTATAACGCCTGTTTTCTTTAGATCCACAGGTATTTTCCCGGTTTCCAGGATAGCTTCACCCATATCTACGGTGACCCTTTCCACTACCTGTCTATCCGCCCTCCTTCCGAACATAGTTCCCGTGAATATTCCGGGAGCTTCCTTTACGGTTTCCAGCTTAAGGTTTTTTATCTTCCCGGCCGATATGACCGTAAGCTCTTTTTTATCCACAATACCTTTATCGTAGACATACTTTCCCACACATCTGATCCCGTTGCCGCACATTTCCGATCTGCTGCCGTCGGCATTATACATCTCCATTTCACAGTCGGCAATATCGGAGGGATTAATAAAGATTACTCCGTCCCCTCCTATCCCGAAGTGCCTGTCGCTGAAGCTTCTTACAAGCTCCTTTTTTATTTTCTCATCAATTCTGTTTACGAAGGTATCGATATAAACATAATCATTTCCGATACCGTGCATTTTTGTAAATCTCATGTTCTCCTCCGATCCGCGCCCTTACCGATCCTAAAAGGACGCAATGTGATCAATTGTTAACATTCACGGGCCATAACGAAACCCGGAAGCGGCCACTTAACAGGCAGTCCCCTAAAAGTCCCGCCTGACGCCTCAGCCCTCGGTCGCTGCCGCAAGCAGATGCTCAAGCTCCCCGGTATCAAAGCTGTACGCCTTGTTACAGAACTGGCATTTGACCTCGATCGGCTTGCCGTCATCTATCATGGACTGAAGCTCTGCTCTTCCTGTACTTATCAGTGCCTTCTCTACCCTTTGTTTAGAGCACTTACAGAAAAACCTTACCGGTCTTCTGTCAAGTATCTCGGGATTAAAGTCCCCAAGTATACCTTTTACCATAGCCTCAGGAGTATCTCCGTTATCGAGCATCGTTGTAACACTCGGGAGTTCTTCAAGCTTACGCTCAAGCTTATCCACCACATCGTCCTCTATGCCCGGCATAAGCTGTATCATAAAACCGCCTGACTGCTTTACCGTATTGTTTTTCTCCATAAGCACCCCCAGAGAGACCGCAGAGGGTGTCTGCTCCGATACGGAAAAATAATAGGTCAGATCCTCAGCTATCTCAGAAGTCTGAAGCTCGACCTGCCCTATGTAGGGATCCTTAAGTCCCATATCCCTGATAACGCTCAGCATTCCTCTTCCGATAGCGCCGCCGACATCAAGCTTACCGACCGCATTGGGAGGGAGCAGCACATCGGGCACCTTTACATAGCCCTTAACGTTTCCGTCGTTATCAGCGGTAACTGTGAGCCCTCTCATCGGACCGTCCCCGTTTATCTGAAGGGTGACCAGATCATCTTCATTTTTCAGGGTGATCCCCATCATGGCTCCTGCCGTAAGCAGTCTGCCAAGCGCCGCCGTCGCGACAGGGCTAAGGTTATGTGCCTTACGTGCAGTCTCCGCCGTTTCTTTGGTCAGCGCAAAAAAGGCCCTTATCCTGCCCTCCGCCGCTGTAGCTGTTATAATATGATCATTATCCGAATACATTTGTTATCCTCACTTTTTTGAATTTATCCCAATTCAATGATGTCGGGTCAAAAGGTGCTTTGGCACCTTTTGTGATACAGATACAGTTATCATGCTTGCATGAATAACTTTATCTTGTATCACAAAATGACACGAAGTGTTTTTGACCCCAACATCATTCAATGTCAGTTAAGCCTGTAATAATTGCCTTCGGCGATAGGGCTTGCTGTAGCTTATATACGCCTGTTCACGGACTCTGCATAAAAAGCGCAGTCCCGGCATGAACAGTTACCCGGCAACTATAAATATACGCTCGGAGCTGTCACTTACCTCCCTCTCAGCTCCGTTATCCCTGTCAAACACTTTAATAATATCAAATCCCGCATCTGAAAGCTGTTTCCTTATCTCAGATAGCTCATAGCCTCTCTGGAAATGGGTCTCCCTGAACTTTCTGTAGAGTCCGCTGTTATCAGCCGTCTCAACAAAAACAGACAGGTCATATTCATTTATATGAGTTTCGGCATCATAGATATTATCCCAGATAAAGCTGACATCATCCCTGTCCTCTGCTATTGTCGTGTCGCCGATCACATTCTCATACTTATATACAGTGTTGAAATCAAAGACAAATATCCCTCCCGGATACAGAAAGTTTCTGACAAGAGAGAATACTTTTCCCATATCCTCAATTGTCAGCAGATAGTTAATACTGTCGCAGAAGCAGTATACGGTCCCAACCGTGCTGTAAAGATCAAGCTCCCTCATATCCTGATTAAGATACAGGATATCCGAACCGCTCATATCCTTCTTTTCCAGGGCTATATTGAGCATATCCTGTGAAATATCCGTCCCTATCATGTCATAGCCCTTTTTGTACATGAGCTCGGTAAGGGTGCCGGTTCCGCAGGCAAGCTCCAGCACCTGATTCCTCTCGGCTTCAAGCTTGTCCTCCGTACTTATCTTAGGCCGTGATATCCCGTACATTGAAATGAGCTCATGAAGCATGTCGGCCCAGGCTTCATAGGGCACATCCTCCATAAGCTCATCATATACCAAAGCAAAATCCTCATACATTTCCGATCCCTCAGCTCTTTTGCTGTTTTAAAGGTAATGATCCATCCGCAATCCCAAAGACCTGTTGTGGTAAACAATATGTCCTGTTCCCGATGGATCAGAAAACGGCCCCGAGGGCTCCGAACAGCCCCGCACTGGCTACGCCCATGATCACTCCGGCAAGAATGACCCCGAGAAGGACCGCTGTGACGCTGGATCTGAAATCCATATCCAGAATACTGGCTGCCAGAGTTCCGGTCCAGGCACCTGTACCGGGAAGCGGGATCCCCACAAATAAAAGGAGGGCCACAAAGAGTCCTCTCCCTGCCTTTTCCTTAAGCTTTTCGCCTCCCTTGTGTCCCTTTTCAAGACAGAATCTGAAAAAGCCGCCGATAACAGGCTTATCCGCCCCCCATTCAAGCACCTTCCTGGCAAAAAAGAAAATAAAGGGTACCGGGATCATATTTCCTATAATACAGATGATATAGCTCGGTATCAGCGGGAGACCGAACCCGATAGCGTAGGGAATGGCTCCTCTCAGCTCTATGAGCGGCACCATGGATATAAAAAAAATTATAATATACTGCCTAAAAACTGACATAGTCTTTCCATCTCCTCATCGGTTCCAACGGTTATCCTCATGTAATTATCTATCCTCGGTCTGTTAAAATATCTGACATATATTCCCTCCTGCCTTAGCTCCTCATAGAGCCTTGCCGCGGGAACGGTCTTATGCCTGCAGAAGATAAAATTTGTTTTAGAGTCCGTAGTCTCAAAGCCAAGGCTCTCAAGCTCCTTTTTTGTACGCTCCCTTGTACTTACCACCCTGGCAACCGTTTTTCTGAAGTAATCCTCATCCGAAAGCACCGATAGTCCCAGCTCTATCGCCGCCCGGTTCATCGTATATGAATTGATGGAGAATTTAACATCCTTCATATACCTTATAAGCTTTTCGCTCCCCACGCCAAAGCCAATGCGCATACCGGCAAAGGCACGGGACTTTGAAAATGTCCGGACCACCAGAACGTTATCGTATTTATTTACCAGAGGCAGGGCAGAGCAGCCTCCAAAATCCACATAGGCCTCATCGAATATAACGACAGAGGAGGGGTTATTGCGTACTATGTCCTCGAACCAGGAAATATCCTCCGACTCACTGATCCCCGTAGGCGCATTCGGATTGGCGATCACTATGCCGCCGTTCTCCCTGAAGTAATCCTCTTTTACAATATGAAGCCCTTCGTCAAGCGGAACCTTTTCAAATGGAATCCTGTATACATCAGCCCATACCTCATAAAAGGAATAGGTTATATCGGGGAACAGAACCGGCGCCCCGGAATTGAAAAATGTCAGAAACGCGATGGAAAGTACATCATCAGACCCTACCCCCGTAAAGACCTGATCGCGGCCCACTCCCAGGCTGTCGGCTATCGCAGAGCTCAGAGGCTCGGCATCCGGGTGAGGATAAAGCCTCAGCTTATCCGCGTCAAGGCTCTGCAAAGCCTTCTGTACTCCGGGTCCCGGCGGATAAGGGAACTCATTGGTATTAAGCTTTATGATATTATCCTTAACCGGCGGCTGCTCTCCCGGGACATACGGTACCACCCTCCGTATGTTTTCCTCCCAGGAAGGCCCGCTAAGGCTTTTGTTATCGGGATCACCGTTTCTCATAAGCCGTACTCCTGTGCCAGAAGCCTGAATTTCGGAAGAGAGTTTACCACGGTCTCATAGGACACGCAATATGCTATCCTCGTATAGCCGGGGCATCCGAAGGACGAGCCGGGAACTGTCAGGATATTATATTTCTTTGCCCTGTCGCAAAAGGAAGCATCGTCCTCCTCGGGCGTTTTCATAAACAGATAAAAGGCTCCCTCCGGCCTCTGACAGCTGAACCCAAGCTCAGTGAGTCCGTTATACAGGGTATTTCTGTTCCTTTCATAATAGCCGATGTCCGTAGTTTCATTAAGGCATTCGGAAACTGCCAGCTGGATAAGCGAGGGAGCGTTAACATAGCCCAGTATCCTTGTTGCCACGCCGGCTGCCGCAAATACGGCTTTATAATCATCAAGCTCCGAAGGGATCACGAGATACCCTATCCTTTCACCCGGCAGGGACAGGGATTTTGAGAACGAATAACCCACTATGGTATTTCTGTAGTATTTTGTCACAAAGGGGACCTGTACATCTCCATATACAAGCTCCCGGTAAGGCTCATCGGTAATAAGATATATGGGCTTATTATATTCCTTCTGCTTCTGCTCAAGGATCCTGCCAAGCTCCTTTATCGTTTCCTCCGAATATACCGCTCCGGTAGGATTATTGGGTGAATTTATGAGCACCGCCTTTGTTTTTTCACTTATCCTTTCGGAAAGCTCCTTAAGGTTCGGCTGGAAGCTCGATGTATCAGGGCTTATCGCATTCAGTACACCGTCATAATTACTGACGTAATTTCTGTATTCGCCGAAATACGGGGCAAAGGTTATGACCTCGTCTCCGGGATCCAGAAGAGTCTTAAAGATCACGTTCAGTCCCGACGCCGCTCCTACGGACATTATGACGTTTTCTTCGGAAAATGAGGTGCCGAACCTTTCGTTCAGTGAATCGGCGACCGCCCTTCTCACCTCGGGAAAACCGGCGTTGCTCATATATCCGTGAACATAGAGGGGATCCTTTGTCTTAAGGATATCGATGATCGCCTCCGAAACAGCCTTCGGAGCGGGAACATTCGGATTCCCGAGACTGAAATCATAAACATTCTCCGCGCCATATTCCGCGGCCAGTCTCCTGCCTTCCTCAAACATGGCCCGGATCACCGAGCTTCCCTTTACAAGCTCTGTCATTTTTTTTGAAATCATCCTTCATACCTCATTTCGTCAGTAACAGTTCACCATCCAGATAGGAATCGATAGTACCGGCCACTATCCGTCTCACATCCTCATTATTGATATATGCCCGGTCAAACCTCACTATCTCCTCCATAGCTCTTTCCACGTTCCATACCGGGTGCCAGCCAAATACCGATCTCAGCTTTGATGAATCAAGCATCAGAAAGCCCGCCTCATGGGGGCCGCCGTCGGATACGTTCTTCCAGGAGGCCCTGAAGCCCTCCGGTAAAGCAATATTCCATTTATCGCAGAAAAGTCCCGTGAGCTCTCCTGTGGTATAACAGTCGGAAGCATCCGGTCCCACATTGTAGGCGCCGCAATAAGAGGCATCCTCATACTGCCTCATGGCTATCATGAGATAGCAGCATACCGGCTCAAGCACATGCTGATAGGGTCTTATCGAATACGGATTCCTTACAATGATCTCTTCTTCCTTCTCAACCGCTCTCAGGCAATCAGGGATTATGCGGTCTCTGGCAAAATCTCCTCCCCCGATCACATTCCCCGCCCTGCAGGTCGAGACAGCCGTACCCTTATCCTTAAGGAACGATCTTATATAGCTGCCTGTTACCAGCTCTGAACAGGATTTGGAATTGGAATAGGGATCGTACCCGTCAAGCACATCCGTTTCGACATATCCCCTGATCCCTCCGGCTGCGTCTACCCGGCTGTCAGGCTGACCGGCCCTTTCCGAACCGTCCGAGGGCTGTGTACCCTGTATTTTATCGTCATCGGTATTTCTGTATACCTTATCGGTAGTTACATTTATAACAGACCTGACCGAATCAGTCAACCTGCAGCACTCAAGCACGTTGACCGTTCCCATGATATTTGTTTCGAAGGTCTCAACGGGTCTTTCGTATGACACTCTGACTATAGGCTGCGCAGCCATATGGATCACTATCTCAGGCCTCACCTGATCAAATACACTCTTTAAATGAGACAGATCCCTTATATCGCCCTCTATCGAGTGCATCCTTTCATGAAGGCCGCACAGTTCAAACAGGGAAGGCTCCGTAGGCGGAGCAAGCGCGTATCCCGTTACGTGCGCGCCGTGCTTAAGAAGGACCTCACACATATAGCTCCCCTTGAAGCCTGTATGCCCCGTGACAAGGACCTTTTTATCCTTATAAAACGAAAAATCAAGCATTTACAGCCTCCTTCAGGACCTCAGCCATATGATCGAGCATCTCATCGGTCATGCCCGGATAGACTCCTATCCAGAAGGAATCGCGCATTATCCTCTCGGTATTTTCAAGCTCTCCCGAGACCCTGTAGGCATCGCTGTCGCCACGGATCGCATCAAAGCAGGGATGCTTTATTATATTACCGGCAAAAAGCATCCTTGTCTGTATCCCGTTGTCTTCCAGATGCCTGACCACTCTGCTTCTGTCTGTCCCCTCCCTGCAGGTGAGAAGGAAGCCGAACCAACTTGGTCTGGAATTTTCGCAGGCCCGGGGAAGTATGAAGGCGTCCTCGCTGTCCCTGAGAGCCGTGTATAGCCTTTCAAAGTTATGTATCCTCTTTTCCACAAAGGAGGGAAGCTTCTTCAGCTGGGCACAGCCCACCGCGGCCTGCATATCAGTAGCCTTGAGATTGTACCCGAAGTGGGAATACACGTATTTATGGTCGTATCCCTCCGGAAGCTCTCCATGCCTTCCATCGTACCTGTGTCCGCAGAAATTATCCCTTCCCGGGGGGCATACACAATCCCGTCCCCAGTCTCTGAGGGAGCGTACTATCTTATTTAAGAGAGGATCATCCGTATAAACGGCTCCTCCCTCTCCCATGGTCATATGGTGAGCGGGATAGAAGCTTGAGGTTCCGATATCCCCGATGGTTCCGGTCAGTCTGTCACATCCGTCCATTCTGTATACAGAACCCAGAGCGTCACAGTTGTCCTCGACAAGCCACAGACCATGCTCATCACAGAAGTTCTTTACCGCCTTAAGGTCAAAGGGATTCCCAAGCGTATGTGCTATCATGACTGCCTTTGTCTTTTCGGAAAGCGCCTCCTCAAGCTTTGTCGTATCTATATTATACTGGGGAACAGTAACATCAACAAAAACAGGAACGGCGCCAAACTGAAGGATCGGCGCGATGGTGGTCGGAAAGCCCGCTGCCACCGTGATCACCTCATCTCCTCTTTTTACCCTTCTGTCACCGAGAAGGGGCGAGGTCAGCGCCATAAAGGCAAGCAGATTAGCTGATGATCCGGAGTTGACCAGCGAACAGAACCTGATCCCCAGGTATTTTGCAAAGCTTTTTTCAAACTCCTCGGTATACCTTCCCGCGGTCAGCCAGAACTCAATGGCGCTGTCCACCAGGTTCACCATCTCGTCACTGTCATATACACGGGAAGCATAGGGGATCCTGTCTCCCTTCATGTACTCCTTCTTTTTATGGCAGACTTCATAGTACTGCTTTACCAGATCCATTATCTGCGATCTTATACGTTCCTTTTCCATCTTACCTCCCTGCATCGTTTTATAGTGAACGATATTCGTTACTATATTTTGGGCAAATCCAGCCGATCCGCTTTTTGAGACCGGAGCATTTCCTTATCACAATATGTTATTATATACTATAATCTAACCGATATCAAAAAAAACGTTATTATTCAGGGACAAGCAACTATCAGTTTCACTTGATATATCTGCCTGTATGTAGTAGTATCCAAAGTATTCTACTGAATTATATCTTTTTCAGTTTGTCTGGTTGAGAATTTCAGAATCGGCCATGCGGTCTGGTAAAGTGGCTTACGCAGGTTTATTCATGAATTACTTGTTCAGAATTGTTTTTGTCCTTATTTTTACCATATTAAGCGCACTGATTATGCGAAGGGCTATTGGGGTGGTCAAGAATAACTGTTTTAAAGCTCCTTCGAATATGAAGCAAACAAACGGATAATGATCGTTAACTGACCTCTTGCTGTGTAAATCAGCGAAGACTGTATTAATTGGATTTAGGCTTTAACCGTGAAGATACTGAACAGGTTATGCTTACTTTAGGTTTACTCTGAAATGACAAAAAGAACTGATAAATCAACTGTATTGATCTTAATTATAATCGAGTTAGCTTTGCTGTTATTTGGGGCAATGCAGACTCTGCACATTTACAGAACAAAAGATGTGCTTACCGGTAATGATTTCTTTAATTTTGAAGATATAGTGAACACAGGGGAAGAAACGAATGTTTTATTGTCCGATTATGGAGCTTTGGAAAGAGGGACCTATGTTGGAAGGATCATTTATTCTTCTGAAAAAACACAACGTCTGACATTTAATAACGATAAGATTCCGGAAATTGAGGCACATGATATTTATCTTGATCATCGCAAAAATGAAGTGACCTTTAGAATTACTGTCAGATATCCATTGAATAATTTTTCGGTTTATTTAAAGTATAAGGGACGGGGTGATTTTTCCGTTAATGAGCTTGTGCTCAAACGAGACAGGTTAGAATATGTCAGATTTATGCTGGTTGTACTAACTGTGTTTTCTGTTTTGGAGGTAATGTTATATTTATTTTATAAAAATCGGGAGGTATTCCGAGATGTATTATGGATCATGATATGTTCGCTTATTGCATTTCTTCCGTATACAGTTTCAGGAATACACAGAGGCGATGATCTTACTTATCATTTGCTTAGGATAGATGGTATTGCCGAAGAGTTGGCAAACGGACATTTCCCTGTATATATGCAATCTATCTGGCTAAACGGCTACGGAAGTCCGGTCTCAATGTATTACGGAGACTTTCTGTTATATTTTCCCGCAGTTCTGAGGCTCCTTGGTTTTTCTTTCAACATTTCATATAAGCTTTATGTAATTATGGGTCAATCATTTTTTCTATG
>DFEA01000045.1 GCA_002368575.1 Lachnospiraceae bacterium UBA3814
GTGGAAAAAGCATCGTCAAGCTCTATAAAGCCGTATTCGTTGCTGTTCCAGATGATAAATTCCTCGCAGAATCTTGAAAGATGCATCATTATCATGGAAGCATCCGAAAGATACTCTATAAGATAGTCCCTGTCAGAAACCGAATCCATGCTGTTTAAGGTGGGGCCGCCAAATCCGAGAAGCTCTGCAGTATAGGCTCTGTCGAGAGGATAGGTGGTCCCTGCAAGCGCTCCCGCACCAAGGGGACAGTAATTCATCCTCTGAAGGCAGTCCGAAAGCCTTCCCTCGTCACGCCTGAACATTTCAAAATAAGCCCCGAGATGATGGGACAGCGTCACCGGCTGGGCCTTCTGAAGATGTGTAAAGCCGGGCATTATCGTATTCAGATGCTTAGTCTGAAGCTCAAGCAGAGTATTAAGGAGCGCGATCACAAGTTCCCTTGTCTCCCTTATCACATCCCTGGCATAGAGCCTCATGTCAAGCGCGACCTGATCATTTCTGCTCCTTCCGGTATGAAGCCGTTTTCCTGCCTCACCGGACCGCTCAATAAGCTTCGCCTCCACCAGGCTGTGTATATCCTCATACTCCTCAGAGGGCGCTATCCTGCCATTTTCTATATCCTCAAGCACCGACTTGAGGCCGGCTGTTATGCTCTGAACGTCTTCAGGACTTATGATGCCCTGCTTCCCAAGCATTTCGGCATGCGCGATGCTTCCGGTAATATCCTGCTTATACAGCCTGAAGTCAAACATTATCGAAGCATTAAAGGAATTGACTGCCTCATCAGTCTCCTTTGTAAATCTTCCGCCCCAAAGCGTAGCCATTCCGCCTTACCTCCTGTCTGCGCAACTCAAAAACCATACGAACGATTATACCCTTTCCACCTTCATTATTCAAGCGCTCCTTCAGACTCCGATATAATGCTCCTCATTATTGAGGTAACAGTTCACCCTTCGGTGAACTGTTACCTCAGATTGTTCACTTTCCGTTTCTTACGAACGGCTGCCGAAAGCACAAGCATAACGATCCCGATAAGAGATACCGCAAGTCCTGCAAAGGTACCGTGAGGTATGTAGCGAAGCTCAATACTGTTAGGCCCGGCGGGAAGCCTTATGCCCATAAGCATGTCCATGACGGGCTCCTGCTTTACGGACCTGCCGTTAAGCCTTACCCTCCAGCCCGTATCAAAGGGAATGGATAATACCGCCAGCTGCTCCTCCTCCTTACTGTCTGCTTCAAAGGTAAGGTGCGAGCTGCTTATTTCCGTCACCTCGCCTATCCCTTTATTAAGCTTACCGGCCCTTTTTGCCCACTCGGCAAGCCTATCCCTGTCCTCATAGTAAAAGCGGGGCGCGGTGATCTCAAGACTGTCGCCCAAAAGCTTCAGGCTTATGCTTATGCTCTCACCCTTCTTAAAGTAGCCTGCCCCCAGAACATTCCAATGGTTTTCGGTAAAGTACAGCCCTCTGGACTCCCCGTTCACAAAGAGCTCGGCACCCTGCCTGTGCGGGGCCTCAAAGAAAAGATACAGCGGCATTTCGCTGGTTATCCTTATGGTATAATCAATACTGCCCTCCCCGGATTCCGACACATATTTTCCCGGAGACTCTTCCCTCACTCCGTGAAGCACGGTCTCATACTCTGCCGGAAGGTAGATATCATGCCTGTCGGTTTTGCTTCCGTCCTCAAACCAGCAGGAGGCTATAAGATTCTGCTTCGCAAAGGTATCCCCCTGAGTATCGTCAAGCACCGGAAGCCCTTCGGGGGCTATATAGGCCATCGGGAGAGCCAGGCTGTTTTTGTATACATGATATTTCCCTGAATACGGCAGATGCTCATAGGGCTTTAACACCTCATCAAACTGCGATATGAGGTATCTGATGCCGAAGAAGGCATCCACAAAGGAGGTGCTGCCCCCGTTATAATAGGTATAATATACGGTTTTGCAGAAGCCGAAATTCTTAAGCCAGTCCAGTATCTCGTCCTTTTCGCAGGAGCTGTCATGGGAAAGCCCTATATAATCGAACATGGCAGGGTCGTTTACCGCCCGGTCGAATTCCTTTTCCAGCCGGTAGAAGCCCTTATCCTCCTGTTTGACAAAGCCCACGGCCTCCCCTATGGTATGGTAATCCTCCCTGAAACCAGCCATTTCAGGAAGTATTCCTTCGTTGGAGTTAAGGCTTAAATAGGCGTTTACCGAATTATGCAGCATATCCGCCGCGCTCACAAGGAAAAGCAGCGCAAGGCCCGCGCATTTATAAATCCTGCCGCTTTTTAATGCGCTCTCTTTTGCATGACGGACAAACAGACATAGAAGCGCCGTACACAGGATAATGAGAAGATTTATGACCTTATCCCTGTTGTCCACATATGTATCCCCTGTGATAAAGAGCCACAGCAGGTAAAGGGAAAGGACCGCGCAGGGAACAATTAACAGCCTGACTGAGCATTTGCCGTCAAAAAAGCTTATAAAGCCCTTATAGCCAAGGACTATGGTGATCAGACTTATAAAGTAGGCATATCTCCAGTAAAAGCCCTCCGGGTTGTTAAAGCCGTGCCAAACGGCGTCCAGAGTATTTATCCACATACTGACCATAAGGCTCATAAACAGGAACAGGGCCCCGAGCTTCTCTCTGAGCCCGTATTCGCCCGAGGCAAAATATATGAGGGCAAAAAATACGGCTGCCACAGAGCAGTATATAAGAGGCCTCAGATCATTTTCGGCGCTCCCGGAGAAAAAGCCGGCAAACACCTGATTCATGGGGAAGCGCCTGTAAAAGCCGTAGTCGGCCCCTTCCACGGTCTTCTCTCCTATCAGCGAAAGCCCCGTCCTTATAAGGAAAAAGCCGTCAGTCAAAAGGATCACTATCCCGGCATGAAAAAGTGAGGGGAGCCGTTTTAAACAGGCAGGCTTCATAATGCAAAGTGATATATAAAGAAGCACCAGAAAGATCACCAGCATAAAGCCCATATGGTAGTTTATGAAGATATACAGCACTGTAATAAGAACAAAGGGAAGGTAACAGCTGTCCTCCTCAACGAACCTGAGAAAAAAGTATACCACAAGGGGAAGAATGGCAAGGCAGCCGAAATATATCGTCAGCACCAGGTAGGCGAAAAAAAAGCTGCAGAAGGAATATGCCGTTGAAAAAATGAGCGACGCAAAGGAGCGGCGGTACCGGTTATTCAAAAGGACCGAAGCCGAAAGGCCCGCTATGGAGACCTGAAGGGAAAAAAGCAGCTCTATACCGTATGCTATCTTATCGCCGGGAAACAGAAAAAGGATAAAAAGAAGGGGATCATGAAGCTGAAAGGCCGCAAGCCCCGGGTAGTCACCGCCGATAGTCTTTGCAAGCATATAGGAAAAATCGTTTTTTGACCTGAATATATTAATGAAATAAGCGTAGAAATTGACAAATTCAATATCCATATCCCCCGTGAGGATGGAAAAGGGGCCGAAGGGATACACCCTGCACAATGCAAAAAAAATCTGCACCATGAGGAAGGGGATCAAAAATGCAGATATATACAGAAAAGCCTTGGATCTTATCAGTTTATGCGCATTCATAGCGTAAGTGTAGCACCATACAGTCAATAAAACAAGCCGCAGATCAGCGGTGTATTTACTTAAACGGAGTGAATTTCAGTGAAAGCCTGTCACTGTTTATCCGCGTTATCGCCGAATTGAACTCCTCCTCCGTTATCGGCTCCCATTCCCGGTCGTTATAGGCTGTAAACCAGGGATTATCTTTATCCTCAGCGGTATCATATTTATACCCTACCTGCCAGAAAAGCTCCGTGGAATTAGGCTCCAACGAATAGATCACATAACAGGTCTCACCGGCCTCTCCGGTGTATTCGTTTAATATATCATTCCAGGCCAGAGCATAGTATTCATTTCCCTCAGATCCGCCGGCAGCGTAAGCAGGTTCTCTGTCCACCATGGTATAAAGCCTTAGGATCGAGCTCTGCTTACTGCCTGTACCTCCGATGATAAGCTCATCAATACCGTCGCCGTTAACGTCGGCATAGGCATAGCCCGTATCCGCGGGGATCTCCTCGTCAGCCATACATTCATTAAGAACCTCAGGATACAGCTCCTCTCCTCTGGTGCCGGACCTGTATACAAACCTGTTTTCCCCTACTCCCGAAATACCCTCGATAATACTGTCAGCCGCGTCATAAAGCTTTCTATAGCTCTCAGGCATATCCGGTTCGTTATAGTCCCACTGTATCTCGGAGGCGGTCCCCTTTCCTACGTTATATATGGTACCGTCTGCCGTAAAGACCTCCCCCTCCTTAGTAAACATCCCTCCGGCGTAAACAGAGCAGTCCTCAGAGGTCCCTATGGTGAAAACAAGCCCGGGATAGCCCGCATCCACCAGGGCCTTATCATAAATATCGATACTGTCCCCATAAACCTGCGCATAGGTCGTCCCGGCAAGCTCATCGGGAACAGTGACCTCAATAAGGTCCGTAGAAAGAACACTGTCCGTAAGATAAGCGCTGCCCTCTTCTCCCGCATCCGTTTCGGGATCCTCCCCAGTCACAGTCATTTCGCTGTTTTCCTTAAGAGCACTAGCGCTTCCTCCTATATTTATATTCATACAGGCTGTCAAAAGAAATGCCATTGCCATGGCAGATATGATTATCCTCTTCATTTTTGTCTCCTTAATATTATGTCCCGCCTGCTGTCTCTCACCTTGCGGTCTGACCGCCGGATGCAGGCAGACGCTTTGTTCGAAAGCGATAACAGCTGCCCGTCATTACCAAGTATAACAGAAAAGAGAACGGCCAGCCACCCTCTTTGATAAAACAAAAGGATACACTCTTTAGTAGAACAAAAGGGTGAATGGCAATGCCGCGTATGAGCTACTGTTCTTGTCCCGTAAAACAAATCGTTGTATAATCAGCGTATAAAAAATGATAATCAGTTATAATTTTTATCTGTATAAAATACTGTAACGGTTTACCATAGGATGAACGCCGATTACAGTTACAGCTGCCATATAATAATGTATTTCAGACTGTCTGGAACGGGAACAAATGATCAATACTGTATTATGTTATCTTGAAAAAGACGGAAAAAACCTGATGCTCCACCGTACTAAAAAGGAGGGGGATATCAACCGGGATAAGTGGATAGGCGTGGGCGGGAAGCTTGAAGAAGGGGAAAGTCCTGAGGATTGCCTGTTAAGGGAGGTATATGAGGAAACGGGCTATCAGCTGCTGAACTGGAGCTTCAGGGCTCTGATCACTTTTGTTTACGGCGATATCACGGAACAGATGTATCTGTTCTCTTCCTCGGAATTTACCGGGACTGAAAAGGTCTGTGATGAGGGAGACCTTGAGTGGATACCGAAGGAGGATATCCTTAACCTTCCTCTATGGGAAGGTGACCGGATCTTTTTGCGCCGCCTTTGGGAGAATTCTCCCTTCTTTACACTGACGCTTCATTATGACCGGGACGGGAGGCTGACAAAACGAGCGATCCATGAGGAAAACGGCAGGGATTACCTGACATTTAAAAAGCTTAATGCCCTCCCCTGGCTCATGAACGCTTTTTCAACCAGGCGCGGCGGTGTGAGCGAAGGCAGGTATGCCAGCATGAATCTGTCCTTCAGCGTAGGGGACGATCCGGCCAGAGTCGTTACAAACTATCGCCTCATGGGAGAAAAGATCGGTGTATCGGCAGAGGATATGGTGCTGGCACATCAGACTCATACAACGAATGTAATGCCTGTCGGCAATGAACACAGGGGAATGGGTATTGTAAAGGAGCGCTCCTTTTCCGATATCGACGGGATCATGACGGATACAAAGGGGCTGTGTCTTGTTACATCTCATGCGGACTGTGTGCCGCTGTATTTTGTGGATCCTGTCAATCATGCTATTGCCCTGGCGCATTCGGGCTGGAAGGGAACCGCCGGGAATATATGCAAAAACACTGTGGACGGCATGCGCTTAAGCTATAATACCGACCCGAAGGAGCTTATCGCGGTGATCGGTCCGGCTATAGGGGTTGAGTGCTATGAGGTCGGTCCGGACGTTGCCGGTATTTTCCGTTCAAAGTACAATATGCCGGAGTGTGAAGCGATTCTCAGGCCGAAGGATAAC
Source organism: Lachnospiraceae bacterium UBA3814 (assembly GCA_002368575.1). GTDB lineage: Bacteria > Bacillota > Clostridia > Lachnospirales > Lachnospiraceae > UBA2868. The sequence continues at coordinate 6,118 of DFEA01000045.1, forward strand.
GGCAAATTTGACCTGGATCTCATCAGGGCAAACCTTATCAACATGGTAAACTGTGGGATACTGCCTGAAAATATAGAGGTATCTGACATCTGTACATGTTGCTGCCATGACTGGATGCACTCCCATCGGGGGAGTGGCGGAAAACGGGGCGGCATGGCAGCATTTCTGATGATACGCTAAAAAACCGGCATAACACCTTATGAGAAGAATTCAGGCACAGTTCTTCATATATCTCAGGAACCGGCACCTTCCCTGGCATAGGTTAACCAGAGCCCGTCCTGATCAAGCATCAGGTTGTCTCCCTCTATGGTGTACTCGTATACATTGTCTCCGTCCGTCGTTGTGATCTGGTATGAACCCCAGATAATATCCACATTATCCTGAAACGCAAGCCTTCCTGTGTGATCCTCATTTAAGATCACGCTGTAGACGGCTCCCGTATCCTCGTCCGTCCTGCTGTAGGTTCCGGGATAGTATTCATACATGGTCTGGGGACCGAAATTCTCATATCGGATGGAGTCTATGACGGCAGCCAAATGATCGCTTACTGTAATATTCTGTTCCTCGTCATTCCCGTTATGGCTGACTATATCAAAGAGCAGAACACCTTCATTATACTCTCCTCCGATCAGTGTCTCGGAAAACCCCGAACCGTTTTCTGCCTGCGCAATACTTCGCCAATATCCCCATTTATCATCCGTACCGGGGAAGAAACCTTCCGTTCTTTCGATTGCTTCTCCATCCCCCCAGGTATCGGTTATCTCCGTCATGGCCTCCTCAGGCTGCTTGCCGGGAACGTAGCTTATGGTCACCATATTGGTTCCCGCAGACTCCCCCAAATATACAAAGGACGCCGTATGCTCATCGATCTCGTGCGCTACCATGACAGGAACCGCATAATTCACGGCCCAGCCGTCCGGGCTGATGTGCTCTCCTATATCCTGCTTAATATTGTCCTGCGTTGTGATATCCTGTTCCGCTGTCTCCCGGACAGCTGGTTTAGGGGCCGCCTCCTTCTTTTGAAGAGACACCGTACAACCGGCCAGCGCTCCCGAAAATACCGTGATAAGTATGCTTATATAAATCCTCTTTCGATCGATCACCATCTTCTGTCCTCCCTGAATCAGTATATTTAACCATCCGTACCCTGTAAATATTCTATCACCGATATTATGCTATCTCCATAGCCTCAAATATATCTCCCACGTCTGCCATGTGGACATTAAAGACATAAATACATAAGGACTGATGAAGTATTCATAAAACTATTGAGCTGAAAGGTTTTCTGAAGATATCACCTCCATAATGCAGGCCTTTTTACAGAAGCATACCCCGAAGGAGATCACTCCGGCATACCCGTCATCCAGGATCCCCTCCTCATACCTCTGATCCCTGATCTGACGGAAAGCCTCTTCTACTCCATCACGCATCTCGTTAAACTTTTTTCGGACCTTTATCTCAAAGATATAGGCGGGATCCTCGGGTCTGTTGGGGTAAAGGATTATATCGGGCCTGCCGTTTCCTTCCTCCCGGTTTGACTGTGCGGTGTAGGAAGGCAATCCGGTCAGAAGCGATAACAGATATCCGTGATAAAAGCTCTCCGAGCTGTCAAAGGTACTGATGCTCTTTCCCAAAAGCTCAGTGACAAACGACGACATCACAGCCGTATCCTGTTCCCTTACCGCTTTGTGAAGAACGCTCCTGTCGCTCTCTTTAACTCTCTTATCAAACCATGCGCTGATATGTTCTCTGTATATATACCTTATCTCGGCATTCGGTATGCACATCGTCACATAAATGCTTTCTCCCAAAGATTTCTCCGAAACCTTCCTCATATATCCGGTGAAAAACAGGAAGTTCCACAGATTATCCTCAGAAGCATGGATATCGTCATAGGTGATGTCCTCATGGATCTGTTTTTCGATCGTTCCCCCATCTATAAGGGTATCCAGTTCCATTCGCTGTTCCTCGGAGGCATTCTCAACCAGCTCCTTTATGATGCTGTTTGACGAGGTATTGGACCAGTAGGGCTCCGGAAACCAGTTAGGGTCGGCCACATGGTTCTTGACATATTTGGTCACGCTCCAGGGGTTGTATACCTCGGTATTTCCGAAAAGATACCCGTCGTACCAGTGCCGTACCTCCTCTTCCTTCTCCTTCATGTCGTAATCGGCAAGCATCTGCAGGGTTTCCTCAGTGGTGAATCCGAAATATTCGCCAAAGCTTAAGCTGCGGATGGAGCATATCTCCAGATTGTTCAGTCCCGTAAATATGCTCTCCCTACTTATCCGCAGGCATCCGGTGATCACGGCAAACTCAAGGGAATCATTTGTCTTTACCGCCGATTCAAACAGGGAGCGGATAAAACCCGTCATCTCCTGATAAAACCCGGCAAAATAAGCATTCTCCAGAGGAACGTCATATTCATCTATAAGTATGATCACATTCTCCCCGTGATAAAGCCTCAGACAATCCGAAAGGGTCTTTATGGAGGTCGCAAAGCGGTCAGCCTCTTTTTCCAGCTCAAATTCCTCCTCTTCCCTGCTCTTAAAATGCTTCTCCTTTTCCCGCCATTGTATCGCGGCATAAAGAAAGCTCCTGAACTCTTCCTTATACTCCTTCGGAATACGATCAGATTCCAGTACATAGCCATGCCGTGAGAATTCTGAGATGATCTCTTCCCGAAGCTTAAGGATCGCAGCACTGAACCGCGGCTGCTTTGCGGACTTCAGAGTAAGCCTTATCACCGGATACCGTCCGAGCTTTGAAAGGATCTCCTCCCCGCAGCCCATGATCTTCTTACCCTCAAAGTACCTGCGGTTATCCACGGGATTGCCCTCTCTGTCAAGCTCCGCTTCAAAAAACGTCCTGAGCATGGACAGAGCCAGTGTCTTACCAAATCTCCTCGGGCGGGTAAAAAGCGTTACCATGCCGCCCTTTTCGATCACATCACGTATCAGCAGCGTTTTATCGACATAATAGCATCTGTCATCGATCATTCTTTTATAGTTTTCATATCCGATCCCGATCTTTAACATAATAATCTCCCACAACAGACCTAAAACTGTCACTATACCCGTGAGCGCAATCAATCGCCTGTAAGCGGCCGCATTATCGCCAACCAGTAGTATATAAGTTTTTTTGAGTATAACAGAAAAGAGAGCGGACAGCCACTCCATTTAATAAAATCCGGATAAACCTTCAAAAGCATGGCTAATGGTTTCCAAAAGTCTTTGAACGCAATCCGCATAGGCTTCCAGGCATGAAAAAAGCCCTGAAATACTGCAAAAATCCAGTATTTTCAAGGCTTTTCCTCTCTGCTCCCGGCAGGATTCGAAC
>DFEA01000084.1:0-11437 GCA_002368575.1 Lachnospiraceae bacterium UBA3814
GGATAAGCAGGGCAAGCCGGTTTTCAATTATTCGATAGCGTACGACCGTAATAATGAAGAACCTCTTTTTTATGAAGATTATCCCGGAAGCATCAATGATGTATCACAGCTACAATGTATGCTTGGAAAGGCAACCGGATATGGGTATAAAAATGTAGGGTTCATTCTTGACCGTGGTTATTTCAGCGAGCCGAATATAAGGTACATGGACAAGAATGGGTATGCGTTCCTGATAATGGTCAAAGGAATGAAAAAACTGGTTCGCAGCATAGTGACCGGGGTAAAGGGAAGTTTTGAGTTTTCAAGGAAATATAGCATACGATCATATAAGGTGAGTGGCATTACCGTAAAGGCAAAACTCTTTGAGTCGGATGAAACAGAAAGGTACTTTCATGTGTATTACAGCGACAGAAAGGAGTCGGCCGAGCGGGAAACAATAGAAAGTAAGATCGACCGTATGGGGAGGTATCTGAAAGATCATCAGGGCGAAGATATAAAACCCGGCGGGGATTTCAAGAAATATTTTGATCTTATATACTACCATGAGGGAAAAGATGATGAAGCCCTTATGGCGGCAAAAGAACTATATGATGTGATAGATGAGGACATAGCGCTATGCGGCTATTTTGTGTTGATCTCTTCGAAAAAGATGACGGCTGAGGAAGCTCTGGAGCTATATAAGAGTAGGGATGCATCGGAGAAACTCTTTCGAGGCGACAAATCCTATCTTGGAAACAAGAGTGCAAGAACCTATACCTGTGAGTCAATCGAGGCGAAGATACTGATAGAGTTTGTAGGACTTATAATCCGGAACAGGATATATACCCATCTTAGGGAGGAGTCAAAGAAGGCAGAAAACAAAGCAAACTACATGACGGTTCCGGCGGCCATAAAAGAACTTGAAAAGTTGGAACTTATAAAATCACCGGACGGGAGCTACCGCCTGAATTATGCAGTCACAGCGACACAAAAGGCAATCCTCAAGGCATTTGATCTTGATGCCGGAAATATAAAGGAGCAGGCAAAGAGGATTGGTATTGAACTGAATGCAAAGGAGGCGGAACATGGCAAGAACAAAACAGACAATAGATGACAGAATCAAGAAGGCAGAGGAGGCTGTGATCAAAACCAAGGAAAAATATGAAGCGGCGCTTGAAGAACTGAATCTGCTAGTGAAAAAGAAAAAGAGATGGAAAGCAAAGAACTCATGAAAGCATTCGAGAAAAGCAAGAGATCGTTCGAAGAAGTGCTTGAATTCCTCGGAGGAACAGACGATGATACTGAAGATGGCTGAGCCCGGTAAAGCGGAGCTGATAATGATGTTTCTCAACCAATGGGATACTGCTTGCGGTGCAGATAAAGATTTCCGGTTCTGTCAGGTCGAGGCTGAAGAGATTGCACAAAAAACCCGAAAGAACAGCACACTTGAGACTGTAGCGTAAGAGAATCAGTCGAATTAAGGATGCGGCTCGAAGATATAAGCGAACCATTCGACGAGGAGGCATGCAGGATGTACTCTGGGTGGATCTTATCAGGAATCAAGAATGCTGGTTGAGAGTTAAAAAAATGGGAAGTTAACATTAAGTTAAGCTTTATAGACAGTGAAGGGATGCAAGAAGGAGCCTCCCCGTATCTTTAGGAATGATGATCCCGTTTCACAAAAAAAACACAGAAATATGTAAATTGCGTCACAAATTAGGTTTATTTTCTCCCATGAAATAGAAAAGCAAAGCCCTGTATAAAAAGGGCAAAAGAAAGGAAGCGGGATATAATGAAAAAGACAGCAAGGATAATAGCAGGAAAGGGGATCCTTTACGCATGCGGGTTGCTTGCGGCGGGCGTGCTTGCTGTGACGCTTACAATGTCTGCGCAAGTTTTCGCTGACGAGGAGAAAAAAGAGACAATCAAGGAAGTGGCGGCAGGACCGGGAAAGGTCACATTCAGCACGGACTATCCCGGGGTTACGATAAAGCCGGGAGGAACATCGACATTTTCCCTGTACATAACCAACACCGGCTCGGATGAAAGCACGGTTTCGCTGAGCGCTGAAGGACTCCCGGACGGATGGGAAGGAGCCTTCAAGGGGAGCTCAAACGAAGTATCGATGGTTCATATCGGTTCGTATCAGGAAAAGGAAGATTCGCCGTCCCTGAGTTATTCACTGGCGGCTCCCGAGGATGCAAAGGAAGGCGAATACAAGATTACGCTGAAGGCAAAGGGTGGAAAGACAGACGCGGAGCTTTTGCTTAATGTAAAGGTAGATCCTGAAGAAAAAAAGATCGGCGTCGACACTTTCACGACAGACTATGCCCAGCAGGAGGGACCCTCCGGGACCAGGTTCAGCTACAGCACAAAGCTTACAAACAACAGTGGGGAGAATCAGACTTATTCGCTGTCTGCAGAAGGTGCGCCCGAGGGCTGGAATGTGACATTTACGCCGTCCGATGCCGGCAACGCCACTTCATCGGTGCCGGTTGATGCAGGCGCAACTTCTTCGATAACTGTGGCGGTCACGCCCTCCCAGAATGTAACAGCCGGCGAATATCCGCTCACGCTTACGGCGAACTGTGCAGGGGAGAATCTGGAGCTTCCGGTCATTGTAAAGATCACAGGCAGTTACGGCCTGGCTGCGGCGACGCCTACAGGCAACCTTTCCGTCAAAGCTTTTGCGGGGGAGACACAGGACGCCATTCTTTCTATCCAGAACACAGGAAATATCGACCTTACCAATTTGAGCCTTAAGGCACAGGCTTCCACGGACTGGAAGGTTACGTTTGACCAGGATGAGATAAGCGATATACCGGCAGGAGAGAGCAAAGAAGTGACTGCACATATCACGCCCGCAAAGGATGCGATCTTAGGGGATTATGCAGTCATTGTCACGGCATCAAATGATGTGGCATCTTCCAATTGCGACCTTAGGGTATCTGTACAGAACCATACGGGCTGGGGCGTTGTGGCCATAGTTATCATTGTGGCTTTGGTTTTCGGTTTGGGATACGTTATTCGAAAATTTGGCAGGAGATGATTTAATACTATGACGGATACAATTATCATCCGTACTGAAGATCTGACAAAAGCCTATGGCACGAAAACTGCGGTAGATCATCTTTGCTTGGGGATCAGGCGGGGAGAGATTTTCGGGCTGCTCGGACCGAACGGTGCGGGAAAAACAACAACTATACTGATGCTTTTGGGGCTGACCGAGCCGACTCTTGGAAAGGCCTTCATAGATGGGTATGACTGTACAAGAGAGTCTATGCAGGTTAAAAGGATCACAGGATATATGCCGGACAATGTCGGTTTCTACGGAGACTTAACGGGCAGGGAGAACCTTCGCTTCACGGCGAGGCTTAATGGGATTCCTGAAGGGGAGATAGATCCTCTTATAGACGGTCTGCTCGAAAAGGTCGGCATGACGCAGGCGGCAGACCGGAAGACGGAAACTTATTCAAAAGGCATGCGCCAGAGACTTGGCATCGCGGATGTCCTGATAAAGGATCCCGAGGTCATCATTATGGATGAGCCTACAGCCGGCCTTGACCCTGAAGGAATGAGGGAATTTCTGGAGCTTATTAAGCAACTGAGCGTAAAGGACGGAAAGACGATCCTCGTGTCCAGCCACCAGCTCTACCAGATCCAGCAGGTATGCGACAGAGTCGGGATCTTTGTGGATGGAAACCTTATAGCCTGCGGAGGGATCAACGAGCTGGGTTCCCAGATAGCTGCGGAGGGACATTATACCCTGGAGGTCGAGACTGAGCCTTGTGACAGCAGATTCCTTGGATATCTGGAAGAACTGGACGGCATAAATAATATTACAAAGAAGGGGAATACATTTGTGATCAGTTCCTCGAGGGATCTGCGGCGGGATATCACAAAGTTCCTTGGCACGAATGAATACAAGCTTCTGAACATGCACCAGAAGGGCGGGGATCTGGACGAGATATATCGTGTCTATTTTGAAGAAGCTGAGAAAGAAGGAGATGATCAGGATGCTAAAAGCGGCAGCAGGAAGCGCCTCTTTGGCCGTTAATGAGGGCAAGCGCGGGAATATAGGCTCTCACAGCCTTTCCGCTCTCTATCGGAAGGAAATGGCTGATCATGTAACCAGTAAAAGGTTTATCATCATAATGATATTAGTTATCGCAACGACGATTGCGAGCGTTTATGGTGCCGTAACCGGCATAAGCAGCGCGATCAAAAATGCGGCCATGGATCCTAAGGCTTCGTTTGACGCACATTTTATGTTTCTGAAGCTTTTTACCACAGGCGGAAGTTCAATACCCTCGTATATGTCGCTGATCGCTCTTATCGGCCCGTTTATCGGGCTGATCTTGGGCTTTGATTCGATCAATTCGGAGAAAAACAACGGCACGCTTAACAGGTTGGTTTCTCAGCCTATATACAGGGATTCCATAATCATAGGAAAGTTTTTGGCATCCTCCACGCTTATTGCCGTTATGATCCTTAGTACGGGCATCGCGGTGGGATGTGCGGGATTTCTGGCAACAGGGATATTGCCGTCCGGCGAGGAAGCGGTCAGGGTCCTTATTTATCTGGTTTATACGATACTCTATATCTGTTTCTGGCTGGCGATGGCAATGCTGTTTTCCGTCTTTACCAGACACGCGGCCACTTCTGCCCTAGCTTCGATCGCACTGTGGCTGTTTTTCGCGATTTTTATGAGCCTTCTTGCAGGCATCATGGCGAATGCCGTCTATCCGGTCAATACTGAGTATCAGCAGGCGGTAAATGCTTTTGAGAATTACAACCTGAATCTGAACCTTAACAGGCTCTCTCCATACTATCTTTACTCTGAAGCGAGCTCCGTGCTGATGGATCCGGCGACCAGGGCGATCAATGCCGTATCCTATGCACAGCTAGTTGGGGCGCTCAGCGGTTATCTTCAGCTCGGACAGAGCCTCCTGTTAGTCTGGCCTCATCTGGTCGGGCTGCTTGCGCTGACCTTTGCAGCGTTCACGATATCCTATATCGGATTTATGAGGCAGGAGATCAGGACAAGCTGATAAGAACAATACAGGCAAGACACGGGGATAAGACACGTCCCCGTGTCTTTCTATAATTATCAGTTTGGATCAACAAAAGCAAAAGCGTAACGAACACAGGGCAGCCATCTAATGACAGCCGCCAACAAAGGGACAGTCAAGCGGCTGTCCTTTTTGTATGGAGTTGACTATGAATTGTGTTTTATTTTCACAGAGCCGCTCAAATGAAGGACTGACGCGATAAGGCGGTATATAACGGGCAGGGGACATTGACATGACAGGTGGAAACGGTATAATGAAATCGGCTTGAGAATAAAACAACAAGGAGGAAAGAACTATATGAAAAAACGTTTCTTGGCGCTTTTTCTCACCGGAGTCATTGCAGCATCAGCACTGGATCCGCTGCCGCAGATGGTTTACGGCGCAGAGGCAGAGGCTGAAAGCGCTTCTGTGACGGAGGAGGAAAGCGGATCAGAGTTATCGGCTCTGATAGGAAACCTTGAAAAGTACATGCCGCAGGGATCTGTTTCCCATACCCAGCTTGAGGGGCGGGAAAAGGTTACCGGATTACAACCTATAATGCCCGCTGATGGTAATGTGAACACGCTTATGATCTTTACTGAGTTTGAGGACTGTGAATTCAGTGATGAATTTGAAAAGGAGCTTGAGGAAAAGCTGTATCAGGATCAGTCCGAGAGCTCTGAGACAGATCCCTGCTATCCCAGGGAAAGTCTGAGGGCCTATTATCAGAGAGCTTCCTTCGGAAAGCTTAATATAAGCGGGGATTTTATAGAATATGAAGCTCCCCATAAGCGTTCCTGGTATGACAATGCGGATCAAAGCAACGATATTCTGTATCAGGAGGCTCTTGATCACTGGAAGGATCAGATTATAAAGGAATGGAAGGAATCGGGAGAGGCGGAAAGCTCCGGTCTTACTGACCTGCAGTATCTGAACAGCTATCTTAAGAAATATGATCAGGACGGGGATCTGCGAATAGACGGCTGTTACCTTGCCTGTGCCGGAGGAAATACCGGTTGGGGCACCCAGTGGTGGGCATACCGTGTCGATACTACTGCCACTATCGGAAGCTACCAGCTTTCCAATGTCGTTCAGGTGGTCGATACGCAATCCGATAAGCCCGGGAACGATAATATAGAGGACTATCTTGAGACCTTCATCCACGAAACGGGGCATTATCTGGGGCTTGATGACTACTACTCCTATGGAGACGCAGGCGTCGAAAAGATCAGGACCTTTGCGATGATGAACAACAATCACGGAGATCAGGACGGCTTTGCCAAAATGCTTTTAGGCTGGCTTCCCACGGAGAGCGTACATTATGTCGATGAGAATGAGACCGTAAGCTTAAGGCCCTTTGCTGAAACCGGCGACGTGGCGATCATCCTTCCGAAGGAGGAGAAGGATCAATACGGCATCTATTCCCAGTTCATCCTTGCGGAGCACTTTAAGTATACCTTAAACGACAGGATCAAATATGAGTATCTCAATAATGAAAAGGGAAAGAAGTTTAAAGCGGCGCCTCAGGAGGGACTGCGCTTTTACCATGTCTATGCAAGGCTTGACGAGAAGGGGACTTCCTTTGTGGCGAGCAACTGTGAAGACGAGAAGATACCGCTGATCGCAGGCTATGTAAACACCGCCAATGGTGATCCGTACGGGTTTTACCGTAATGGAGATTCCCTTACACCGACGACCATGCCGGATACATATTTTTATGAGGATCCTTATGGGACCGGCTACGATGAATACTGCAGTCTGGTGGATTCGGGAATATCCATAGACAGTATTGCCGATCCTTCGGGGGACACCATAAGCTTCAGTGTGAACTTTTCTGAGGAAAAGGCGGATAATGGCCCCCAGATCAGATCCGCGGAGCTGTTGAGGGATGAAAGTAAGGGCTTTTATGTTAAGACTGTATTTGACAGGGATGTTACACTCGGTACGGAAAACACGGCAGTCATTTACGATGCTTCCGAAGACAAAAAGACCGGCTATGACGCATACGATGCATGGGGCATGGCTGAGATCAGCAAAAAGCCGTTAGGCACAGATACGCCGTCATCCGATACGCTTTATTTCCTGCTGGACGATTCATTCGTCAGGCCTGCCAGGGGCGTTATGGTGCTCCAGAAGGGTTTTGTAAGTGACATTAATGGTACACCCTGCGGCCTGCTCCATGCAAGCGTGGACGGACGCGTTTCGGAAAATACACTTCAGGTATCGGTGCCCTCAGGCACTTATCAGAAGGCGTTTACGGTCGGGATAACCGGTGCGGTTGAGGGAGCCGAGATCTACTGCACAACGGACGGAACAGAACCCGTTGTATATGAGGGAGGGTCGTATGTGCCTGTAGGTGAGAAATACAGCGGACCCTATAATATAAGCAGCAATACCGTACTTAAGGCTATTGCCATGAAGGATGGAGTGCCTGTTTCCGATCGTCTGAAGGCAGCTTATGTGTTTGAAGAGATCAGGCTTGAAAGGGATAATATCACATTGGATGTCGATGAGAGCTTTCAATTGAAGGCAGCCCTTTACTCAAATGGTGAGGATACCGTCGACAATGATCCGGAAAACGGCTTAAGCTATAAGAGCAGTGACCCCTCTGTTGTGGCGGTGGGAGAATACAACGATATTCTGGTCGGAATATCGAAGGGAACGGCGGTGATCACCGTAAGCACACTCAGCGGTCTGTCTGAGGCACAGTGCAGCGTTACCGTAAAAAAAGGAGTCGCGGAGCCTGTATACAGCGCGCTCTGGAAAACGTACGGGATAGACGCCGGTTCGAAGCAGAATGAGCTTTCAGTAAAGCTTGGAGGGAGCATGACGTTTTCGGAGCTTGCTGCAAGCGGCAATCTTTCAAAGCTCTGGATCGCTGAGCCTGAGAAGCAGACCTATTGCGGAAAGGAATGTACTCCCGAGCCCTTAGTGCTTGATGGTGTTAAATTCCTTGAAAAGGATAAGGACTATACCTTATCCTACAGCAATAATATTGAAGCAGGAACAGCAAAGCTTACCGCTAAATTTACGGGAAGCTATGCGGGAAGCCCTTCTGTTGAAAAGGAATTTACTATTAATAAGGCTGTCCTCGGAAGTGATGCCATAGTCCTTCCTATGGGACTTAAGCCCGGCAAAAAAACAAAGCTTCCGGTGCCCAAGCTCATTCTTGTAAAGAGCGGTGTGGTCGTTGAGGCGGATAACACCTTGTTCAGTGTTTCATATTACGATGTCTCAGGCAACACTGTTGATTCCTTAAAGAAGAAGGGATTCTACAGTCTGAACATTGAACCTGCGGCTCAGAACCCTAACTATATCGGGCATTCCTCTGCGGATGTTACGGTAATGAAGAAGAACCTTGTGGAGGGACTTAAGGTCAAAAAGGTTCATAAGACGCTCACGGCGGATGCAAACGGAACGATCCCGGTATTCGGGAAGGACTATAAGATAAAGCTCCCGGGCGGCTATACAAAACCTAAGAAGGGTAAGATAGTCGATACTCTGCTGGAGGTCAAATGCTATAATAATACCTCCGCGGGGACAATGGTCATGGTCCTTACTCCGAAGGAAGGCTCTTATGTATATGCCGGCTCTCAGATCGTTACCTTTGAGCTCAAATAATATATAAATTGTATTTTTTGAAGTATATGTATTGAAAACTGACAGAATTATGATAAAATGTAAATCGGTAATTTTATAAAAATTTTATAAAATAATTCCGGCAACAACGAAATAATAAGGGGGAATAGAAAATGGTAATGCTGAAGGGGAAGTATTGCTGTTCAAAGTGCAGGCTGGAGTATGCCTGGAACGGACAGCTCTGGGACGGTAAGATCGCCGCAATGGAGGAGGTGTCAGCTCCGAAAAATGTTAGTGCGATAGTCCCGGGCGCAAAGGGTTCGTATATTGTAATGGTCAGCTGTCCGAGATGCGGAAATACCGATGAAGCGGATGCTTCGCTTCCCGGGGATGCTGAGATGAGGATGGGAGCGTAGTCTTTTAAGCCTCATTTGAGACGATAATTTAATAAAGACCTGACAGGAACCGGGGATAGGCTCTGATGAGTTCCCCGGTTTTTACGGCACCTATATAATGCTGTGCTTTCCTATCTCCTTTTCCTTTGCGCTTGTCTGCATGGCAGGCTATTATATGTTCTCTCCGGACTGGAAGGAACTGATAAACAGAAGCTGACCGCTTATTGCAAGGAAAAAGCTAACGGAGCAAAGGCTATACGATAAATCTCTTTTTTATCACCTCTACGAACTCACGGTTGCTTTTGGTATGAGCAAAGATATCAATGACCTTTTCCACGGCCTCATCGGCCTTAAGTCCGTTGAGTGCCTTTCGGATGATGTTTGTAGCCTCAAGCTCTGCCGGGGTAAGAAGAAGATCCTCTCTTCTCGTGCTTGATTTCGGGATGTCTATTGCGGGGAAGATCCTTCTTTCGGAGAGCTTCCTGTCAAGGACCATTTCCATATTGCCGGTCCCCTTGAATTCCTCGTATACCACATCGTCCATTTTGCTGCCGGTATCTATGAGGGCGGTCGCAAGGATAGTAAGGCTTCCTCCCTCGCGCATGTTACGGGCTGCCCCGAAAAAGCGCTTGGGCATGTGGAGGGCAGCGGGATCAAGACCGCCAGAGAGGGTCCTGCCGCTTGGAGGAACGGTAAGGTTATATGCCCTTGTAAGCCTGGTGATGCTGTCGAGCAGGATGGTAACGTCCCTGCCGTATTCCACCAGTCTTTTGGCCCTTTCTATGACCATTTCCGAAACTCTCTTGTGATGCTCCGGAAGCTCGTCGAAGGTTGAATAGATGACCTCGACGTGCTCTCCCTCGATCGCCTCCTTGATATCGGTCACCTCCTCGGGACGCTCATCGATAAGAAGGATAATAAGATGCATTTCGGGATTGTTCTGGGTTATGGACTTTGCAACATCCTTAAGCAGGGTGGTTTTGCCTGCTTTGGGAGGCGATACGATCATTCCTCTCTGTCCCTTGCCGACAGGAGACATCAGATCCATGATCCTCATGGACACAGGCCCCCTCGGGGTTTCAAGCCTTAATCTTTCATCCGGGAAGATCGGTGTAAGATCTTCAAAATTGACCCGTTTGGTCATGCTCTCCGGTCTGATGCCGTTTATGGATTTGACAAAGAGAAGCGCTCCGAACTTATCGTTCGTAGAACGTATGCGCATATTGCCGGATACTATGTCTCCTGTTTTTAAGGAGAACCTTCTTATCTGGCTGGGAGCGACATAGACATCATCCTCTCCGGGCATATAATTATCGCTTCTGATAAAGCCATAGCCGTCGCTTAAAACCTCAAGGATACCGCATACCTCTATTCCGCTGTCGAGGACCTTCTTTTCCTCCGATATATCATTGCTGCTTTCCATGGCAGGATCGGATATCTGCTCGGCGGCCGCCTCCTCATCAGAGGGGGAGCCCTTCGGCTTTGAGAACTGCTTCCTCGGTGTGGCTTCAGCCTTCGAGGCTTCTTCAGCGTCTAACGACATCATCGTATCGATAAGGGCGCTCTTCTTCATGGCGGATACATTTTTGATTTCCCTCGCCTTTGCAATGTCGCGAAGCGCAGCGAGGCTTAAAGATTCATATTTTTCCCTTTCCATTGGTACCTCGTTTGATTTGAAAATGATATTAATGGCTTCCCAGAAGCTTTTCGACGCTGGAAAGCTTTACACACAGAGCAAAAAGCTCTGCTGCGGTCTTAATGCTTTCCAGTGAAGGAAAGGTGGGAGCCAGTCTGATATTTGAGTCATTGGGATCCTTTTTATAAGGGAAGGAAGCACCGGCACCGGTGGTGACCATTCCGGCATCTTTGCATTTTTTGACTATATCGGTCGCGCAGCCTTCCAGGGCATCGAAGGAGATAAAGTATCCTCCGTTGGGCTTTGTCCATTTTCCGATATCAAGCCCCTTGAGCTCACGGTCAAAGCATTCATACACAGCCTCAAATTTCGGCCTCATGACAGCAGCATGCTCGGCCATCCTTTTTTTGATCCCGGAAAGATCCTTAAAATACATGGCATGTCTCAGCTGGTTGATCTTATCGTGTCCTATGGTCTGGATCGCCATTGACCTCTTCACCCATTCCAGATTTGCGGGAGAGCTTGCAAAACCTGCGATACCCGCACCCGCGAAGGTTATCTTGCTGGTGGAGCAGAATTCAAATACCAGATCCTCGTTGCCGCATTTTTCGCATTCCTCAAGAATATTCAGCAGCTTGTCCCCGCCGTTGTCGTAAAGATCATGAACTGCGTAGGCATTATCCCAGTATATCCTGAAATCGGAAGCCTTGGGCTTAAGGGAGGCAAAGGCCTTTACTACCTCATCGGAATAGGTGACCCCTGAAGGATTTGAGTACTTGGGGACACACCAGATCCCC
>DFEA01000084.1:11608-36817 GCA_002368575.1 Lachnospiraceae bacterium UBA3814
GTCTGTCATAGCCCGGAACGGGACAGAGGAATTTTACACGGTCGAGCTTACACCAGGGGGTGCTGCCGCAGACCCCGAGAAGCATGGATCTTGCTACCGTGTCATACATGATCGGCAGAGATGCGTTGCCGAATACTATAACGCTTTCAGGCAAAACCCCGATCATATCTCCGAGAAGCTTCTTTGCTTCATATATACCGTCCATCTCGCCGTAATTTCTGCAGTCGATCCCGTCCGCCGCGGTGATATCGCTTTCCGAATTAAGAACGTCAAGCATCCCCATGGAAAGGTCGAGCTGCTCGGGTGACGGCTTTCCTCTTGCCATATTGAGACTCAGACCTTTACGCTTTACCGCCTCGTAAGCTCCGGTCAGCTCGGCTTTAAGCTCCGTAAGTTCTTCCCTGGACATTTCCCTGTAAGGCTTCATAATATTTCTCCTCATAAATTATATTTAATGACCGGACAGGCAGAATCAGCTGTAATGCTTCTGTCCTCCGGCTCCTTTTTTAAAGCTGTAAAACTGTTTTTCGTGCTTATCAATGTTCATAATACGGGGATATACCGGCAGATATGATAAAAATGCGACACCCTTCGACCCGGCGCAGGCTGTCACAAAAGCTTGCCAATTACCTTGTTCTGAATAATCACCGAAAATACGAATATTTAATGACCGCCCTCAGTATGGCAGTCACAACCGCTTCCGCAGGGACCTTACATCCTGCCTGAACCTTCTCGTATAATACAACAAAAAACTTCATATTGCAATTATAAAAATCCGTTGCAAACGGAAAACTTTTTTATTATCATTATTATGTTTTCTCAGGAGCTGCCGCAAAGCAGCAGGCGCATTAAAGCGCTTCGGTTCACCCACCGGGCGGACCGTTGCTTTTGAGCAGCTCATAAGCAGGGAAACGAAGGAAAGCGAGGGCGCCTTATTCGTTTCCCATATTACAGGTACCGTCAGGGCGGGGTATACAGTCTGCGCCGGGACGGTTACGGACAGGGGAATGATCGACAATGATATATCAGACACTTAACGGAAGATGGCTGATCAACGAAAAGGGCTCAGAGAGCTATGTAGAGGGCAGCATACCGGGCTCTGTCCTGTCTTCCCTGCTTATTCAGCACAGGACACAGGACCCCTATTTCGGCACCAATGAGTATCAGACCAGGGAGATCTTCAGAAACGATTTTTACTTTACGAGAGGCTTTGACATTGAGCCTGAGCTTATGAGCCAGGAAAGGATATATCTGTGCTGCAAGGGAATAGATACTCTGTCAAAGATCTATATCAACGATATGCCGATAGGGCGTACCGATAATATGCACAGGACCTGGTATTTTAACGTTAAGGATTACCTCAGGCTTCAGGGAAATACCATAACCATAGAGATAGATTCACCGATCGATTATATAGAGAGCGTAAGGCCGGGCTTTAATAAGGAAATACACTATACGCCTGTGGGCTGCATGAAGGGCAACCAGTACCTGAGAAAGGCTCACAGCATGTTCGGGTGGGACTGGGGCGCTCAGATACCTGACTGCGGGATATGGAGGAGCATCGATCTTATAGGCTACAGCTTTATAAGGCTTGATGAGGTCGAGATAATCCAGCATCATGAAAAGAAGAGGGTAGTGCTTGAGATAAACGTTGATGCGGAGCTCATAAGGCCGGATACCTATATAATCCAGGCGGAGCTGGTGACGCCTGACGGTATGCCCTCCGCGGTCACCAGTACTCTGGAAAACGGGCACGCTTCCATCGAAATGGTGATAGAGAGTCCGAAGATATGGTGGCCAAACGGCTTCGGAGATCAGCCGCTATATACCATAACCGTGTATGCCCTTGATATGAACGGTAATCAGTGGGACTCCAAAACCTACAGGATCGGTCTCAGGGAGATAACCGTTTCCCGGGATCAGGACAGCTTCGGGAATGAATTCTGCTTTAAGGTAAATAATGTAAAGATTTTTGCAATGGGAGCGAATTACATTCCGGAGGATACGATCTACTCCTTTATCACAAGGGAGAAGATCACTTATCTTCTAAGGGCTGCCAAAAAGAGCAACTTCAATACCATAAGGGTATGGGGGGGAGGCTATTACCCCAGCGATACCTTCTACGACCTCTGTGACGAGCTGGGACTCATAGTCTGGCAGGACTTCATGTTTGCCTGCAATGTGTATGAGCTGACTCCCGATTTTAAGGAGAGCATCAGAAACGAAGCCATTGATAATGTGAAGAGGCTCCGTCATCACGCCTGTCTCGGCCTTCTGTGCGGGAACAACGAGATAGAATCCGCCTGGGATCACTGGGACGGCTTCTCAGATCACTCAGCCGAGCTTAAAAAGGACTACACAGAGATATTTGAAAAACTTCTTCCGGAGGTGGTCAATCAGTATGCGAGATCGACCTTTTACTGGCCGTCCTCTCCATCCTCAGGCGGCGGCTTTAATGACCCTGACAGCGAGAGCACGGGAGACTGTCATTACTGGGGAGTCTGGCACAGACAGGAACCCTTTACCGCGTATTCCGAGCACCATATGCGGTTCTGCTCCGAGTTTGGCTTCCAGTCCTTCCCGTGCCTTAAGACAGTAAGGACCTTCACCAGGGAGGAGGACAGGAACATCTTTTCGGAGGTTATGGAAAGCCACCAGAAGAATGACGACGCAAACGGGAGGATCATATATTATCTTTCCAAGAATTTCCTGTTCCCGAAGGATTTTGACAGCCTTCTGTATCTTTCACAGATACTGCAGGCAATTGCCATCAAGTACGGGGTGGAAAGCTTCAGAAGAGACAGGGGACGGTGTATGGGGGCCCTGTACTGGCAGCTTAATGACAACTGGCCTGTAGCCTCCTGGTCGAGCATAGACTATTTCGGAAGATATAAGGCGCTGCAGTACATGGCAAGGAGCTTCTTTGCTCCCATAGCCGGCTCCATAATGCGGGACGGCAGTGTTATCTCCGTTTTCATCAATAACGAGACACGGGATATCGAGACGAGGCAGGTCAGGGTAAGCCTGCAGACCTTTGATTTCAGGCTGCTTCATGAAATGGAATATGAAATAGAGCTTAAGCCGCTCAGCGTTGAGATGGTATGCTCCATGGATTATGCGCCCTTTATCGAGGGGATAGAAGACCGGGTGTTTGTGGAGGCGGTATTCATTGACGAGGATGACCGGGTGTCCTCCACCGAAATAGAGGTTTTTGTTCCTTATAAGAGACTGAGCCTTGAAAATTCCTCAATCTCATACTCGGTAATAGAGCTTGTGGACGAGTATGTCATAAGGATGATGTCCGGAGGCTTTGCGGCCTTTGTCGAGCTGGACCTTAAGAACGCTGACGCTGTATTTTCGGAAAACTATTTCCACCTTACCTCAAAGCGGGAAAAGGCGATAACGCTGAAAAAGAAGGATATACGCTATCTTACCCCGGGAGCTCCCGAGATCCAGAACGGAACAGAGCTTGAGCAGCAGCTTATGATAAGGACCTTAAAGGATACCTATTGATAACCGACCGCATCAGCCGCTGTATGGTAAGCGCAGGTGATATTATCCTGTGCTTACTGTAACGGCTATAACAGCTTCTGCATAAGCGTTTTGTATATTTCCTGATTGTTCTTCTCCCAGTTCAGACAGACATTTCTTGCGGATTCCTCGCTTGGCACCGAGACCCGGATCGTCATGAGCTCGCTGTTCTTTTCCCTTGCCGAGAGCTCGGCAATATAATCTCCCATAACGCTTTTATAGTAGTTTGACTGGATAGAGGTGGTGTTTCGAAGGTCGTATTCCTTTTCTATGAGATAATCCGTGATCTCCTTTCGGATATCGGCGGATATCCTGTCCGGGAACATCACAAGTATCTCCCGGCCCTGGTCGGTAAGCATTAAATGGGAGCGCTTTCCCTTGACCTGAGAGGTCATAAAGCCTGTCGTTATCATTTCGTTGATGAGTCCGTTAACATTCAGATAACTGGTGTAATCCCTGCTCAGCATGAAATCATAGACCTGGGCCCTGGTAACGGGCTGATCGGCTCTGTCAAGCATATAAAGTATCATAAGCTTATACAGTGTATCAAGCTCTGAAATGCTCTCCCTGTTTTTATTCATGGCCAGTCAGTTCCCCTCCTTTAGTAACGGCTCACCTTCAGTGAGCTGTCATGTTAATTTCCTTTACGGAAGAAGCCCGCAGGGCATTTATTATCGCGATGAAGGCGACCCCCACATCGGCAAAAACGGCCGCCCACATCGTGGCCGCGCCCAAAGCGGCAAGAATGAGCGTAATGACCTTCACACCTATGGCGAAAATGATGTTTTCCTTAACGATGCGAAGCGTTTTTCTCGATATATTGCAGGCCGTTATAAGCTTTAGGGGCTCGTCGGTCATAAGAACTATATCAGCCGCCTCTATGGCGGCATCAGAGCCTGCTCCGCCCATTGCCACCCCTATGTCCGCCCTGGCAAGCACAGGCGCGTCGTTAATACCGTCGCCCATGAAAACGAGCTTTCCGCCGTCCCTTTCCTGAGAGATCAGCCTTTCCGCAAGCTCTACCTTATCCTGAGGCAGAAGCTCCGAATAAACCTCATCGATCGACAGCTTCTCTGCCACGATATCCGCGGTTTTTTTATGATCACCCGTAAGCATGACCGTTTTCATGTTCATTTTCTTAAGAGCGGTAATGCATGCCCCGGCATCCGCCTTGAGCTCGTCTGATATAATTATATGACCTGCGAACTTATCGTCAAGCGCTATGAAAACATGACTGCCTTCCTTAACCTCCTGAAGGTCGTCCGCTGCAATCCCGTTTTCCCGCATCAGCCTTCTGCTGCCGCATAAGACACGTTTCCCCGAAAGGCGCACCGATATACCGAAGCCCGCAAGCTCTTCATAGCCCGAGGAATCGCTTTGGTCCCTGAAGGAGTCCTCATACAGGCCCCTTGCCTTTGCTTCCTCCAGTATGGAGGAGGCTATCGGGTGGCTTGAGAAGCACTCCGCCTGTGCGGCAAGCAAAAGGAGCTCATCCTCTGCCTCCTTTGCGCTCCTGTTCTCTGAGAAGGATGCCGAGGGACGGATATCGGATACCTTGAATACTCCTCTGGTAAGAGTCCCGGTCTTATCAAAAACGACCGTATCGGCCTTTGCCAGGGCTTCAAGATAATTGCTGCCCTTTATGAGTATCCCCTTGGAGGACGCGCCTCCTATCCCTCCGAAAAATGAGAGCGGGACGGATATCACAAGCGCACAGGGGCAGGATATGACGAGAAAGGACAGGGCTCTGTATACATAGACCCTGGGCTGTCCGGTGATTAGGGAAGGTATCACTGCAAGAAGGAGGGCGGTGACGACCACTGCCGGAGTGTAATACCTTGCGAATTTCGTAATGAAGTTTTCGCTGGCAGCCTTTCTGGAGGAGGCGTTTTCAGTAAGCTCCAGTATCCGCGAGACCGCTGACTCTGAAAATTCACTTGTTACCCGGGCCTCAAGGACACCGCTTAGGTTGACACAGCCGCTGATCAGAGGATCACCCTCCCTGACGCTTCTCGGAACCGCCTCTCCGGTCATGGCAACGGTATCAAGCCTTGAGGAACCTCCAGTAACGATGCAGTCTAAGGGAATGCGTTCCCCCGGCCTTATGACTATGATCTCGTTTACCCTTACCTCTGCGGGAGAGACCTCAGAAATGACGCCCTCCCTTTTTACATTGGCCTTGTCGGGACGTATGTCCATAAGGGCAGCGATGGATTTTCGCGAGTTGTTCACAGCGTAATCCTGAAAGAACTCACCGATCTGGTAGAACAGCATAACACCCACGGCCTCGCTCATTTCGCTTATTAAGAAGGCCCCGAGTGAAGCGATGACCATAAGGAGGTTTTCATCGAAAACCTGCCCGTTTCGGATGTTTCTCACCGCTTTCTTTATCACGTCGCCTCCGGTCACAAAATAAGCGATCAGATAAAGGATGACCTGGACATTCCTGTCTGTTACAAGCTCAAGGCCGGATACGACGACTGCCAGTATAAAAAGCAAAGCGCCGCAGCATATCCTGCCTAAGCGCTTTTTCTGCTTCCTGCTCATGAAGGGATCACCTCGACCTCGGGATCAACCTTGTTTACCGCTTTTTTGACATCCTTAAGGATACGGTCAAACCCGTCATCGTCGGCCTCAAGAGTCATCTTTTTTGTCATAAAGGTTATGCTGCAGTCCCTCACTCCGATGATCTTTTTTATGGATTCCTCCATTTTTGCCGCGCAGTTTGCACAATCAAGCTCCTCAAGGATAAAGTTCTTTTTCATTATGATTCCTCCTCTGTTTTATGATATTTATATCGTTTAATGAAAATCGATGCCGCCAAACGCAGCCGGCTGCTGTTTACAGGTCAGGCCTATTCCTCGATGTGCTCAAGCCCCTGGCTGAGTATGCTGATAATATGATCATCGGAGAGCATATAATACACTGTCTTTCCCTCGCGCCTGCTCCTTACAAGGGCAGCCTGCTTAAGGACCCTCAGCTGGTGGGAGATCGCGGACTGTGTCATTGACAGAGCCTGTGCGATGTCACATACGCACATTTCACCGTAAAGCAGCGCACATAATATCCTGATCCTGGTGCAGTCACCGAAGACCTTGAAAAAGTCCGCGAGATCGAAAAGCTCCTCCTCGGGAGGGATCTCGTTGTTAAGCTTCTTCACAAGGGCCATGTGCTCCTTAAGGCCGGAATGATCCTCCTCACAGCACAGATCATGTAATACATTTTCATCAATGACTGCTTTCATGCTGCCGCTCCCTCAATCAAATATATGAGCAATCGTTCATATGTTATAATAAATATATACCCTCCTGACGGTTCTGTCAAGAGGGTATGTAAGTATTTTTACCCGGGGATATCAGGAACCGTAACAGTTCATCCTTCGGTGAACCGTTATCAGGAACCGGACATCAGCTCGTTGACTCTTTGCTGAACAGCTTTGCTGTCATAGCCGGCAGCATCCAGCGCGTGTATCCTGTCTGCTCCGTCGCCCCACATGCCGCGGATCACTTCCCTCGCGACCCTTTCCGTAGCGGCAGCCTCGTCCTCAGAGGCGTCCTCCTCCGAAGAAGGAGCTTTGACGGTATGCTCCCCGGTCACGGTATCCGTAGGTATGTCTGAGGCCATATAAGCAAGCATCTCATCTATTATGGCAGGGGCCGCATATTCCTTATCCGTTCCATACAATACGGCATCGCTGAAGTTGTCGGCAAGAGCCTCCTCCGCGGAAATGACGTAATCGGTATTTGAGCCTACGACATCGTAAAAATCAGGGACCTCATCGATGGTATAGATCCTGTCAGGCTTTTCAACGGGAACCACTCCGGTGGCTATGCTGTCCCACATCGAGACACCCTCCTCAAAGGGCTTTGAATAATATGAAACGATAACAGCTTCGGTAGGAGTGCCGTCTATCGTAAACACACCGTGGCTGTCATAGCTTTCGACGTCGGGATTGCTGACAAGGACCTCCCTTACCTCGTCCGAAAAATCAGGCTCGCTCTCATCAAGGGTGAAGCCTATGATGTTATACATATTTTCCTTGAAGTCCCGGTCATTGCGGGTGAGGACATGGAATATCTCGTGTGCAAGGACAGTCTCAAGGTAAGCGGAGCCCTCCTCGCCCTTATCTATCGCATACTTCAGAAGCTTCTCGTTGAGGAAGATGCTGTTTCCATGGGTGTAGGCTGCTGAATCGCCCTCCTCCTTCATGGTGGTAAGCACAAAGTTTATGGAATCCTCCAGAGGATAGGAGAAGCCAAGGGAGTTCAGCCTTTCCTGGAGCTTTGCCATACTCTCGTTCAGAGCCTGAGTCTGTTCCTCGGTAAAGGTAAGGCCTGTTTCCTCTGCAAGCTTCTTATAGTCTTCAAGGGTGGCGCCCTTTTTCCCTACCCTGAAATCAAGATCGGTCTGACTGAGCCTGTTTAAATATTCTGTATTTGACGTTAAAAAATCATTTACCCAGGCGGCATCGGGCGTGTCAAAGGAGATTGGTGTCGGAGCGTAGTATATCTCGTTAAACTTCTCCATTACAAGGTTCAGATAATCTGAGCCGTTTGCAGCGGCTAAGGCTGACATATCTGCGGCATTGCATCCCGTAAGTGCGGCTGCCGCCACAGATAAAGATAAAATAACAGATACGATTTTTGTCTTCATAAGCATAACCCCTTTAGTTTATAGAATGTTTACAGTTACTATCTGAATTGTATCACAACACGTACAAATATTAAATATGAAATAATCTGCATATCCCGCACAGCCTTGAGGTATTAAGCGATTGCCCTGCGGCAGACTGCTTTTGACTATATATTTCCGGTATGTTATGATATGATACCGGGGTCGGGCAGACCCGGCAGAAAACATTTTTGGAGCAGGGCGGCATGTTCGGGTACGTTACGGTCAACAAGCAGGAGCTTAAATTCAGGGAATTTGACAGATACAGGGCATATTACTGCGGTCTTTGCCAGGAGCTTAAGGAGCGATACGGAAAGACCGCGCAGTTTACGCTGAGCTACGATATGACCTTTGTAATAATGCTGCTTTCCGTGCTTTATGAGGAGGAAGCCGGGGAGGGAATGGTAAGATGCCTTGCTCACCCCTTTGAAAAGCATCCCACAAGGAAAAACCGCTTCACAAGCTATGCGGCCGACATGAACCTTCTTCTGTCCTATGAAAAATGCGAGGACGACTGGAGGGACGAGAGAAGGCCCGTAAGAAAGCTTTATGCCATGTCTCTGAGGAACAGGGTGAAAAGGGTGAAGGAGCAGTATCCCCTGAAAGTGAAGGCCATAACAGACAGCCTTGAGCTGATAAGCAGGCTTGAAAAGGAGAAGGAAAGCAATATAGATCTGCCTGCGGGTGCTTTCGGAGAGATAATGGCTCAGGTCCTTGCGTATAAGCAGGATGAATGGGAGGATACACTTAAGAGGCTCGGTTTCTTCCTGGGTAAATTTGTATACATTGCGGATGCCTATGAGGATCTGGAAAAGGACAGGCGCTCAGGCAGCTATAATCCGCTTCTTCTGAGGAAAAACGGGGAAGGGGATGTTGACAGTGATGTGGAGGAGATGCTCGTCATGATGATGGGAGAATGCTCAAGGGCATTTGAGAGGCTTCCGATAGTAGACGGCGATGTGGAGATACTTAGAAACATTCTGTATTCGGGAGTCTGGTGCAGGTATCAGATGACCAAAGAGAAAAGAAAGAAATGAATCCATATAAGGTTTTGGGCGTTTCGGAAAATGCCACGGAGGAAGAGATCAAAAAGGCATACAGGTCTCTTTCCAGAAAATATCATCCGGATGCGAATATAAACAATCCGAATAAGGAACAGGCTGAGGAAAGGTTTAAAGAGGTCCAGCAGGCGTATGATCTTATAATGGATATGCGGCAGAAGGGATATACTTACCGCGAAGCCGGAAGCAGCGGGTATGAAAGGACCTCACAGGGCTATGGAGGCTTCGATTTCGGAGGCTTTGACTTTGGAGATTTCGATTTCGGGGGCTTCGGAGCCGGAGGCAGGAAAAGGCAGGGTAACACAGACGAGCGCTCCATTCATCTTCAGGCGGCTGCAAATTATATAAACAGCGGCTATTACAGGGAGGCCCTCAATGTCCTTTCGGGCATCGGGGAGAAAAATGCCCAGTGGTATTATCTTTCGGCGCTTGCAAGCTCCGGTATCGGAAATAATATAGAGGCAATGGAATACGCAAGGACAGCCTGCAGTCTTGAGCCGGATAACGCTTCCTACAGGATGCTTCTTCAGAGGCTCAGCTCGGGAGGCACCTGGTACAGAGATATGCAGACACCGTACGGTACGGCCACAGTTTCGGGAAACAACCTCTGCCTGAGGCTCTGTCTTCTGAATCTGGCGTGCAACATGTGCTGCGGGGGAGGAGGTCTCTGTTACGGCGGCTACGGCCCGGGGCTGTGTTTTTAAAGTGAACATTTTATACGCTATATGTAACGGCAGCCTTTTACGTCAATGAGTATAAATAATGACGCGGACGGACCGGGCGCAAAGAGGTAAGCTGATCGTGGAGCCTGAAAGAGGGGAAATAAGGATCTCGGTAAGGAATCTGGTGGAATTCATACTGCGTTCCGGGGACATAGACAACAGAAAAAAGGGTTCGGCCGATATAGAGGCGATGCTTGAGGGTGCCAGGCTCCACAGGCTGATACAGTCACGGACAGGGCCCGAGTATCACGCGGAGGTGCCGCTTCGGGAATGCTTTGCCCAGAACGGCTATGATATCATCGTAGAGGGAAGGGCTGACGGCATCATTTACAGGGAGCCTTCGGAAGCT
The DNA here is from genome assembly GCA_002368575.1 of Lachnospiraceae bacterium UBA3814. GTDB lineage: Bacteria > Bacillota > Clostridia > Lachnospirales > Lachnospiraceae > UBA2868. The sequence continues at coordinate 21,943 of DFEA01000084.1, forward strand.
GATTCACAAAAGGCCCTTCCGGTCACGATAGATGAGATAAAGAGTACGTGGCTTGATGTAGACAAGCTTAAGGAGCCGGTATATGTGCATCTGGCACAGGCAAGGTGCTATGCGTATATATGGGCTTCACAGAATAAGCTGCCCGAGATAAGCGTCAGGATGACCTATGTGAACAGCTTAAACAGGCAGGTAAGGTATTTTCACGAGACCTGTGTCTTTTCAGAGCTCGAAAAATGGTTCGGTGAGATACTTTCTTCCTATAAAAGATGGGCGGATTTTCAGTTTGAATGGTATCGAAAAAGGAACCGGTCTGCCGCTTCCGTGGAATTTCCCTTTGTCTACAGGGAGGGACAGAAGGAGCTGGTATCCCAGGTATACAGGACGATATATCACAGACGGAAGCTTTTCCTGGAGGCTCCCACGGGCACCGGAAAAACGATTTCCGTGGTGTTTCCCTCTGTTAAGGCTGTGGGTGCGGGGCTGTGTGATAAGATATTCTACCTGACCGCAAAAACCATAACAAGGACGGTGGCTGCCGAGAGCTTTGAGCTTTTGAGAGACAGGGGCCTTTGCTTTAAAACGGTTGTTATAACCGCAAAGGAAAAGATCTGTCCTTTGGAGGAAACTGAATGCAATCCGGTTGCCTGTCCCTATGCAAGGGGGCACTTTGACAGGATAAATGATGCGATATTTGATCTTCTGACCTCGCGTGACAGCTTTATGCGGGAGGAGGTTGAGGAGTTTGCGAAAAAGCATACGGTATGCCCCTTTGAGCTGGCTCTTGACATGTCGCTCTTTTCGGACGCGGTGATCTGCGATTACAATTATGTCTTCGATCCCAATGTTTACCTTCGGAGGTTTTTCTCGGACAGCCCCCAGGGGAAATATGTATTCCTGGTGGACGAGGCACATAATCTGGCGGACCGGGCTATGAAGATGTACAGCGCCGAGCTCCTTAAGGAAGAGGTTATGGCCGCAAAAAGGCTTGTAAAGGAGCATGACAGCAGGCTGTCAAGAGCGCTTGAGGCCTTAAACAGAAAATTCCTTCTCATAAAGCGCGAGACAGAGGATATCAGGCTGTTTGAGGATATTTCCGATTTTATGATGGCTTTGAACCGGGCGTGTTCAAGGCTTGAGGATTTTCTGGAGGATAACGACGGCTTTGAGAAAAGAAAAGAGCTGCTGGAATTTTATTTTAAGGTAAGGCATTTTATAAATATGTATGATAACATGGGAAGCAGAGACTATGTTATCTATTCGGAGCTTAAGCCGGCGGGGCTTATGCTTAAGCTTCTCTGCACAGACCCTTCCGAAAGCCTCAAGAAGCGGCTGCTTAAGGGGGTGAGCACGGTGTTCTTTTCCGCCACCCTTCTTCCGATCAGGTATTATAAGGATATGCTCGGGGCAGAGGAGGAGGATTATGCGGTCTATGCAAGCTCTGTTTTTGATGAGAGAAAACGGGGACTTTTCATAGCCTGTGATGTGAGCAGTAAATATACCCGGCGGGGGGAGCTTGAGTACCGGCATATCGCGGAATATATAAATGCCTGTGTGCGGCAGAGGAAGGGAAATTACATGGTATTTTTCCCTTCACACAGCTTTCTGATGAAGGTGTACGAGCAGTACACCGGCATGTATTCGGACGCGGACACAGAGGTGCTGTGCCAGAAGAGCAATATGACCGAGGAGGAGAGGGAGAGCTTCCTGGGCCGTTTCCTGAGAGACGACGGGGGTGATCCGGAATGCACCGCTGTTGCTTCGGCCCACAGCTTTCTGGTAGGCTTCTGCGTGACGGGCGGGATCTTTTCGGAGGGCATCGATCTTAAAAACGACAGTCTGATAGGAGCGGTCATAGTGGGCACGGGGCTTCCGATGGTCTGTAATGAACGCGAGCTGATGAAAAAAAGCTATGACAGGATGGGCTATGACGGCTTTGATTATGCTTACAGGTTCCCGGGGATGAATAAGGTGCTTCAGGCCGCCGGAAGGGTGATAAGGACCGTTGACGACGTGGGTATAGTAGCACTGCTTGATGAACGCTTTCTCACAGGCTCCTACAGGAAGCTGTTTCCGAAGGAATGGCGTCGATTTGAGGTGATAAGCCTTGAAAGCAAGGAGGATAAGATAAACGAATTCTGGGAGCTTGCGGACATTAATGAAGGACGAAGCCCTGAGATCTTAATAAACGGAGGAAAGGAGCCTTTAAGGCTGAAAGGGGATCAGTATGGATAAGAACACGAACAGTAAGACGGAGGTGGGTTTTTTTCAGTCCACAAGCTTTAAGATACTTCTGCTTGTGGGTATGGCGGTGATTGCTGCCATAGTACCGATAATGATCATCCTGATCGTAAAGTTCCGTGATCTGGTAGAGAAGGAGGTGCCCGCGGATGTACTGCCTTCGGTGATGAATGATCTGTCGGCCTTAAGAAACAGCGCGGTCATCATCGCGGTGGTAATAGGTCTGGCCTGCCTTATTGCCGCTTATTTCGTGAGCCTTTTGATAGTAAGGCCCATTAAGCAGCTTACCGGTATAATCGAACAGACCGCGACGCTCAACTTCAAGAGCGGGGGCACAGCTACGGAGGGGCTCAAGAAAAGAGGGGATGAGACCGGTGTCATGGCAAGGGCGGTTTCCGCGATGCGTTCCAATCTGAGGAATATGGTAAGGAACATTGATTCCGCCAGTGATAAGATCAACGGAAATGTAAACAAGCTTCAGGATGTGACTGATGTGGTCAACAGCATGTGTACCGATAACTCCGCGACGACGCAGGAGCTTGCGGCAGGGATGCAGGAGACGGCCGCGACCGCCGAAAGCATCTATGCCAATATCGGGTATATGCAGACCGGAGCAAGGGATATAATCAAGCTTTCGGAATCCGGGGATGAGATGTCGGACGAGGTGATGCAGAGGGCCGATTCCCTTAAGGAGAAAACCGCCGAGGCGGCAAGGCGTACAAGAAATACTTATGATTCCGTAATGCAGAGATCCGCCGGTGCCATTGAGGACTCCAGGGCAGTTACCAAGATCAACGAGCTTACAGATACGATCATGTCCATATCCTCGCAGACAAGTCTTCTGGCCCTGAATGCCTCGATAGAGGCGGCAAGAGCCGGAGAGGCCGGAAAAGGCTTCGCGGTAGTGGCGATTGAGATAGGAAAGCTTGCGGACCAGACCTCTGAGGCGGTTGGAGATATTAACGGCATAGTCGGGGAGGTAAATGCGGCCGTATCGAATATGACGGCCTGTCTTCAGGAGACAGGCAGCTTTCTGGAGCAGTCCGTGCTGGGGGATTATAAGGAATTTGAAGAGGTTTCCGAGCAGTACAGCAAGGATGCGGCCCAGTTTAAGGAGAGCATGGGAGATATAAATTCCTCCATAAATAACCTGGCTGATTCCATCCAGAAGATCTCCGATGCGCTTTCAGGCATTAATAATACCGTGGGCGAGTCCACGATAGGGGTTACCGACATAGCTGAAAAAACGACGGATATGGTTACAAAGACGAGCCAGACGAACGGACTTGTGGAGGAAAGCCTTGAATGCGTAGAACAGCTGAGACTCATAGTAAATGAGTTTGTTATAGAGTAAGCTAAAGGGCTGCGCACCGGCTGTATTTCTCCGGCGGGCAGAGATGGTGAAGGAGTTATGATCTATACACTGACTTTCAGTCCCTCAATTGATTATCTTGTTTATCTGAGAAATGAATTTGAGGCTGGCAGGATCAACAAAATGGTAAAGGATGCTATCTATTACGGAGGCAAGGGCGTCAATGTTTCCCAGGTGCTTCTCGGCCTGTCGGCGGATAATACTGCTCTGGGCTTTGTGGCAGGCTTTACCGGAAGGGAGATCGAGGAAGGGCTTAAGCGCATGGGCTGTAAAACGGATTTTGTCCATCTGAAAAACGGCCATTCAAGGATAAACATAAAGCTTAAGACCAATGTGGAAAGCGAGATAAATGCCTCCAGTCCCTTTGTGGATTCCGATGCCCTTGAGGAGCTTTATAAGAAGATCGAGAAGGTGGGAGAGGAGGATATTCTCGTTATCGCGGGAAATGTTCCGGATAACCTTCCCAAAAAAATGCTGGCCTTTATCATCGAGCATCTCAGGTCGGATAAAACAAAGGTCGTTATAGATACGAGCTCTGATTCTCTTCTTGAGATACTGCCTTATCATCCGTTCCTGATAAAACCGAACCACATTGAGCTGTCGGAGCTTTTCAATGAGACCTTTAATCCCTCTGACACAAAGGGCATAGTGTCGGCGGCGAGACAGCTTCAGGAGAAGGGCGCGAGAAATGTGCTTATCTCGCTGGGAGCCGAGGGCGCCATTCTCTATGCCGAGAACGGAAACGTTTATTCCAGACAGGCCCCGCGAGGGAGCGTAGTGAATTCCGTGGGCTCGGGAGACAGCATGGTAGCGGGCTTCATAGCGGGATATCTTGAAAAGGGCGATCTGGAGGATGCCTTTGTCATGGGCATCGCCGCAGGCTCCGCGAGTGCCTTTGTGGAAGGACTTGCCACGGGAGATGAGATCAGGCAGCTTTACAGACTGATCAGATAGGAAAAGGAGTTAAAAATGGCTATTGATCTTTTTACCATAGGAGGCTTTACGATCCATGGCTACGGTCTGATGATAGGGATCGGGTTTATGATAGCTGTGCTTTACGGCGGATACAGATGCGAGCACGGACTTAAGCTCTCCTCCGATCATTACAGCAGTCTTGCGATCTATACGCTTATCTTCGGCTGGCTGGGGGGAAAGATAATGTTTATCATCGTGGAGTTTAAAAGCTTTCTGGCTTCTCCCCTGTCCGTGCTGGGTTCATCGGGCTTTGTCGTATATGGCGGCATTATAACCGGTGTTATCACGATCTTTGGCTACTGCAGGCTGAAAAAGCTCTCCTTCCTGAGCTATCTTGACGCGCTGGTTCCGGGCGTTGCCATCTGCCAGGGCTTCGGAAGACTGGGGTGCTTTATGGCGGGCTGCTGCTACGGGAAACAGACGACATCCCGCTTCAGTGTGGTCTTTCCGGAAAATTCCCTTGCCCCTCACGGGGTTCATCTTATACCGACCCAGCTGTATTCTGCAGCCTTTGATCTTCTGCTTGCTGGTTTTATGATCCTTATGTGCAGACGGGTGAAAAGAAGGGGTGATATTTCGGTCATCTATTTCGGAGGCTATGCGATAGGAAGGTTTATTATCGAATTCTTCAGGGATGATCCGAGAGGGTCTGTAGGAATTCTTTCCACCTCTCAGTTTATTTCGATCCTGATGCTTATATTTGCCGTTTTCCTTCATTTTACGGTAAAGAAGCTTGGGCTTGCGCCCTCATGGAAGGAGGAGGCAAAGGAGGAAGCGCCTGAAAAGTGACAGCTTAAAGAATAACGTAAACGGCCGGAAGAAAGTCTTCCGGCCGTTTTAATATTATCGTTTTACAGGAAACGACAAAGTTCTTTTTACTTTATCTCAAGTGAGCTCCAGATGTCGTCGGGGATAAGAGCTACATAGGTCATCCCGGTATTGAGGGTTATCATATCACCGTTAAGATCGTAATATCTGGTAGGTGTAAGCTCATCCTCCTTTGACCAGGTTATCGGTATCGCCTTACCGTTGGTTATGTAGTATCCGTCACGGTTAAAGTCGATCGAATGGAACATCATGTAGCCGTTTGAGTCAAACTGTACATACCTTGCATCCTGCAGAAGGATGTTCTTAAATGAAAGCTGCTCGTTATTGTTTCCGGGATCGGTATGCTTCTGACCGTATTCCGAATAGTAGTAAAGGCCGGTGCTCTCATCATAATCCAGATAAGGCTTGTTATGCCTGTAGGGCAGCTGGATGTGGGTCGCGTCTATCGACTTTGAATCCGAGGAGAGATCGACGGGACTGCTCTCGGAAGCGAACTGATAATGCGGGCCGGGATAATAGTCATTGTAGGTCCTGCTGTAGCCCTTGCTGGTAAAGTTCTTATCCAGATCCCCGGTACAGATGTATTCGGTAAATTCCCTTGACTTTCCGTTATCGACACGGGAGAAGGTACCGGAGAAATTCTCAACATAATCCTTGGCAAGATAATCATCTATATAGAAGGGACCGCCGTCGTGACAGATCACCGCGTTCCACTCGGGGATTATCTGAAGATTGGTGGGCCTTACGCTTCGTATCGACCCCAACTGCGTTATGCTCTCCCAGTCCTTGACTAAGACCATGAAACGTGTAACACCCTCATTGGCAGTGGAATTTGTCATTTCGTAAACGATATCCGCCTTGGTGAGCCCGTAATGGGGCAGCGCGGTCTTTTCGTTATCCACCATTGCCGCTATCGGTCTCTGATCCTTGATGGCCTCATCTATCCATTCATTGGTCAGCTCCGACCGATACATACCCTCTCTGGTCTCTTCCTCAACTACGACCTCCTCAACGACCGCTTCAGGCTCGACCTTTTCCTTATCCTCGGTCACCACCTGGATCACAGGATCAGCAAATGCCGATTCCTGTTCCTTGTCCTTGTCCTTATCCTTCTTGCAGCCTGCAAGCGCAAGCGAAAAAACAACGGATAAAGAAAGAACTCTGAACAAAGTTTTTCTTTTCATTATTTATTCCTCCATGTCTGCGCAGATCCCAAGAGCCCCGCGCTTCGGCACAGACCTTATCCCGTGCCGGTCCGTTCTGTCCTGAGAGCGGACGATATACAGTGAACGCGTTTGCTCCGTTCACTATAGTAATTATGTGAATCAAAACAGGGTCTTGAGCATAATCCTAGGAGATTATAGCATAAATAATCTTATAAGTCATTCGTAAAATAAAAAATGAAACAGATTTTTGCGCATGGGGGCGGAGTGACCCGCAAATGCCAGCAAAATCTTACGTTAATGACATTGCAGGTGAACGGTTACGGAAATACAGAGAAAGTGATATAATCTGTTCAAAACCAGTTTATTCTTTTCTGTGAGTGACAGGTTCCGGAGGATTTAAGGCTTGAAAACATTCATAGAGAGGCTTGCCGGGGGTTTTAACAGGGTGGTTTCCGCAAAAGGCTTATCCGGAACTGCCCTTAAGATACTTGCAGCCGTAATAATGGTAACGGATCATGCGGCCATAGCCATCGTGAGCTATTATCTTGTCAGAAATTCCCAAAGGCTTTCATTTGAGGCATATAAGGAGATATACTCCGTTTATGAGGTGATGCGCGGCATCGGCAGAGCGGCCTTTCCGATATACTGCTTCCTTTTAACGGAGGGCTTTATATATACGAAGAATTTTTTCAGATATGCATTAAGGCTTTTTGTCTTTTCGCTTATATCGGAACCGTTTTTCGATCTTGCGATCTATGACAGGCTTTATTACCCTGACTATCAGAATGTTTACTTTACACTGCTTATAAGCATCCTGTGCCTGCATCTGCTTAAGTCCTTGAGGGAAAGGCCGGGAGAGCTTTTCGGGTTTATCAGGGGCTTTAAAGGAGGCGCTCTCTTTAAGCTCCTTGTTTCCCCTGTCTTTATATATATATGCTTTGGCGCGGCCATAGGAGGCAGCATGGCTGCCGCTCATTATTTAAAGACGGATTACAGCTATAAGGGAGTCCTGGTCATTGTCCTTATGTATCTGTTGAGAGGAAAGGGACTGCCTGGCACCGCGGCAGGAGAGCTCCCGCTTTATTACGAGCCCCTGGCCTTTTTTTCCCTGATCCCCATTTCCCTGTATAATAAAAAACGCGGGAGAATAGGAGGAAATATCGGAAGATATTTCTTTTACGCCTTTTATCCCGCGCATCTGTTCGTGCTTTATCTGATATCTTATTTTTGCGGCCTCAGGGGATGATCCTTAAGACCATAGCTTCAGCCGTCCTTTTCTGTCATCTGATCAACCCGGGCTTACGGAAATATCTGAAAAAGGCCTTTCCCAGGATCTTGTCGCTGTATACAAAGGGATTGTTCCAGAACCTTGAATCCGCCGAGTTGTTTCTGTTGTCGCCCATCATAAAATAACCGCCCTCCGGAATGGTTACGGGGCCGTAATCACCGAAGGGCTCCCCGTTAACGTACGGTTCGTCAAGAGGAGTATCGCTTCCGTTTATATATACAAGGCCGTCACGAACCATAAGGGTCTCGCCTGGCAGACCGATCACTCTTTTTATGAACAGCTGCTTTTCATCATCCGGAAATTTGAAAATGATTATATCGCCCCTCTGCGGCTCACTGTTGATATAAGCAAGCCGGTTCCCGAATATCCTGTCGCCGGTCATTATGGTCGTTTCCATTGAAGCGGAGGGGATCACGGCGTTAACGACTATGAACATATTAAGCACAACAGCCAGGATGATGGCAAGCTCTAATACTATGATCCATTCCTTTATCTCGGAACGGATTTCTTCCTTGGTCATTTTGTTCTTCAATATATGCTCCTCTTCAGGCGACCCGTGAATGTACAGCCCCGCTGTCTGATCAGGAGCGGGGCTGAGCTCGTTGACACACTTTTTTTATTATAGTACAATCGATTTTGAAATACAAGCTACCGGAGGGAATGATGCTTTTTAATTCAATAGCTTTTATGTTTTTCTTTCCGATTACAGTACTTCTATATTTCTTCATTCCCGGACGGTTTCGGTATATATGGCTGCTTGCGGCGGATTATATCTTCTATCTCAGCCAGGACGGAGGAATGGCCGGGTTTATAGCCTTTTCCACGGTCCTGACATGGGTAACAGGTGGTATTTTATACGATCATGGCGGCGGACGGAGGAAAAATGTACTGTTATTTATTTCGCTGCTGGCCAATTTCCTTCCGCTCCTGCTTCTTAAGTACACAGGCCGGACGGTCGGCCTGCCGGGAGGCCTCAGGCTTTCCGATCCGTTGATACCGGCGGGGATATCCTTTTATACGCTTCAATCGGCAACTTATGTTATTTCATGCTTTAAAAGAGAGATAAGGCCTGAAAGAAGCTTCCTTAAATATGCGCTGTTCGTGTCCTTTTTTCCCTGTATCCTTTCGGGGCCGATAGAGCGGGCGGCGGATTTTCTCCCTCAGACTGACAGGGACGGACACGGCTTTGATCCGTTAAGGGTGAAGGAAGGTCTTATGGAGCTTTTGTGGGGATACTTTTTAAAGCTCGTGATCGTATCGAGGTTAAGCATATTGACCGATCTGGTCTACAGTGAATATGAGGCTCTGTCCGGGACTGCGGTGCTCTTCGGGGTCATTGCGTATTCCTTTCAGATATACTGTGACTTTGCCGGTTATTCCCATATAGCCTTCGGAGCCGCGAGGATACTCGGATACAATATCATATGTAATTTCAGACAGCCCTATTTTGCCTCCTCCGTTCAGGACTTCTGGAGAAGGTGGCATATATCACTTTCCACATGGTTCAGGGATTACCTTTATATTCCCCTCGGCGGAAACCGCAGGGGAAGGCTTCGGCAGTATGTGAACCTCATGACGGTCTTTATCGTAAGCGGATTATGGCATGGCGCCGACCTCACGTTTATAGTCTGGGGTGGTCTTTACGGGCTCTATCAGGTGCTTTCGCTCATCATCAGAAGGGCAGCCGCTGGGCCTTCGGGGAAAGGTGAAGACGGCAGAGGCAGGGCAGCGGGAAAGCTTTTGAGAATAATAATAACTTATGTTATTGTAATGCTTACCTGGATACCCTTCAGGGCGGAAAGCCTTACAGAGGCAGCAGGCGTCTTTTTAAGACTGTTTTCCGACAACAGCCCCGTCCATCTCATAGACGGTACTCTGTTCAGGCTGGGGCTTGGGGTCAATAATCTGCTCTTTGCGGTATTCGCCCTTCTGATAGTGCTTGCCGTCGATCTTTCATGCGAAAGGAGAGGCTGCATGATATACGAGCTGCTTGACAATGTCAGGCGGCCGTTTCGCTTCGGGTTTTATTATCTGCTCGTGATCCTTATACTGTTTTCGGCAAATCTGTCAACGCAGGAATTTCTATATCAGGGGTTTTAGGTGAATAAATATCTGGCGTTTTTTTTGAAATGCATAGCTGCTTCGCTTCCGCTCCTCCTACTGGCGGCCTTTACGGGACTTTTCCCTCTGGCCTATATGGACGGGGAATATCCCTCCTGGCGGTATACAAAAAGGGTACAGACGGGAAGGGAGAAAATAGATGGCTTTGACGCCTCAAAGGCCTGCCTTATCCTTGGAGACTCAAGAGCAATGGCTGACCTGATACCGGATAAGCTTGGGGCTGATACCTGCAATCTTGCGGTAGGCGGCGCGACCTCGATCGAGATGTATTATACCCTCAGGCATTATATCGAGAATTACGGAAGGCCCGAAAGCGTGATAATAATGTTCGCGCCCTTTCATTATTCGTATATGGATAACTTCTGGACAAGGACCGTATATTTTAATCATCTTACCCTTCCGGAGGCGTTTAAGGTTTACAGGGAGGGGCTGAGGCTCGGCTCCGTGACCGTATCCGAGAGGGAAAAGGGGCTCTCTGGTATAATAAGCATGTACTTAAAGCTTCCGGACAGCTATATGCCCGCTCTGATCAACAGCAGGTTTATCGGAAGATACGCTGAAAACAGTGAAAAATACAGAGATCTGTCAGAACAAAGGGGTCACGGGCTTTTCGGGACCGGGAACGGTTCCTCTGATCTCAATTATGAGTCAAATTATACTGAGCTTGATACGACGGGGGATTTCGGCCTTTTGTATCTTTATACCACAAGGCTCCTTGAGCTGTGCCGGGACAATAACATAAGGACCATCCTTGCACAGCCCCCAATGAACGAAGCCTCCTATAAGGAGCTGAATGATGACTATATCGGTCAATACACCCGTCTTATCGAGTCATTGAGCGATATCTATGCCGGGGCTGTCATAAGCCCCGAGATACCGTGCTATGACAACAGCCTGTTTGGCGACTCATCTCATCTGAATGAGAGAGGGGCGCGTATCTTTACGGAGGAGTTTAAAAATGAATACGATCTTTGACGGAATCATCTTTGACGTTGACGGAACGATATGGGATTCCACACCCGTGGTGGCAAAGGCCTGGAACGCGGCGCTTAAGGATTTCGGGTACGGGGATCATACGGTTACCGCCGACAGGCTTAAGGGCCTGTTTGGGCTCCCGATGTCAGATATCATAAAGGATATCCTTCCATACGCTGCGCTTAAGGAAAGGGAGGCCTTTCTTCCGGTCTGCTCAAAATATGAATTCGAAGCCCTTGAAAACGAGGGCGGCATAGTATATGAAGGCCTTAAGGACACATTGAGCGAGCTTGTCGGGGAGGGGATCCCGCTTTTTATAGTGAGCAACTGTCAGAGCGGATATATAGAGCTTGTTTACAGAAAGACAGGGTTTGGCATATATTTTAAGGATCAGCTCTGCCCCGGGGATACCGGCAGGCTGAAGGCCGCAAACATCGGCCTTATATGTGAAAACCACGCTCTTAAAAGCCCCGTTTATGTCGGAGATACGGTTATGGATATGAACGCATGCAGGGAGGCGGGGGTCCCTTTTATACATGCGGCCTATGGTTTCGGAAGGGCGGAGGGCGCCGATATGGTGATAGACTCGCCCGTTGAGCTTTTAAAAAGAGTAAAGGGAGAATGAGAAAAGGTATCTGTTTCAAAAAAACCGTTTCGGTCATAGCGCTCTGTCTGCTTGCCGTCCTTAACGGATGCAGTTCGGAGAATGAAGATCCTGAAAAAAAGAAGGAGTTCAGGAGTCAGGGCCTTGAGTTCATGAGGAACGGGGATTATGCAAGCGCTGAAAACGCTTTTGAAATGGCACTTAAGCAGTCGAACGGGATCGTGAGAAGGATAGACATAGATATCTGTTATTATCTCGGGGTCTGTGAGGTAAAGCTTTCGGAATACGATGAGGCTATAGACACCTTCTCCGCCATAGCGGGCATAGACGATACGCAGGAGGACGCCTTTTACATGCGGGGAAAGGTGGAGCTTATGAAGGGAGAGAAGGAGGCTGCCCTTTCGGATTTTGACAGGGCGGTCTCCATAGCTCCTTCAAGGTATGTCCTGTATCAGAAGATATATGCGGATCTCTGCGACTATGGCTATGAGAGCGAGGCGGGTGCATATATCGGAAAGGCCGTGTCGGAAAACGAGAAGATGGGAGATTACCAGCACGGGGTGTTTTCCTATTATCTCGGAGATTACGATGAGGCAAGGAACTATCTCGAAAAGGCCAGAAACCAGAAAAACGATGACCCTAAGCTTATAGCCTGTCTTGGAAGATGCTATGATGAGCTGGGGGACACCGCTTACGCGATATCGCTTTATCAGGCCTTTATTGACGGAAACGGGGCCAATGCCGCAATCTATAACGAGCTGGGAATGGTAAAGCTTAAGTCCTCCGATCTTAACGGCGCTCTTGAGGCCTTTCAGAAGGGTATTGAGCTTGAGGATGAGGGTTCGATGCAGAGCCTTAAGTTCAATGAGATAGTGACCCTTGAGAGGATGGGTGAGTTCTCAAGGGCAAAGGCCTCCATGGAGTCCTATATGCGGGAATATCCCGCAGACAGGGTCGCGGGGAGAGAATATGAATTTTTAAAGTCGAGATAATATGTTGTCAGGGTCAAAAGTGCCATGTGGCGAAGCCACATGTGCAATATGCACGAAAATCGTCATGGCAAGCTAGCTTGCCAGCACGATTTTTGTGCATATTCACCATGGCACTTTGTGCCATGTGACTTTTGACCCTGACATCATAATATGAGTTGCCCGACAAAAGCCTTTCAGGCTTCTCCGGCATAAGACATATGGTGGTTTCAGGTGATGTCGGGGTCATGCCATGTGACTTTTGACCCCGACATCATAAAACGATGAGAAGCCTGTATCTTTTATGATACAAGTTCTTGTGTTTTTACGGAAATTGACTTGTACGGTCAAAATAATAACTGCCTTTGGAAAGCCAAAATTCAAAGGGCTTACAGGGGTTTTTGTAGACATAATATTATTATGGTCAAACACAATATCTGGTATAAAGCCCGAAAGAGCCGCAACAGATATTGTGTTTTTTAGGTTGACTTAGAATAGGCCCTTTGATATACTAACCGTGTTCGGTCATGAAGGGGACCGGCGGGGAGAAAATGAAAACAGAGGGGGGAAAGGTATGTTCAGTGTTGTAAAAAGAGACGGTGAGATAGCGGATTTTAATCTTACAAAGATAAATGACGCTATCATGAAGGCCTTCGTGGCCTGTGACAAGCAGTATAATAATGATATGATCGATCTTCTTGCCCTGAGGGTGACGGCGGATTTTCAAAAGAAGATCGAGGCTGACCGTGTGGCTGTCGAGGATGTTCAGGACAGCGTTGAGACCGTGCTTGAGCAGGCGGGCTATACGGATGTGGCCAAGGCTTATATCCTGTACCGCAAGCAGCGTGAAAAGCTCAGGAATATGAGATCTACGATCCTTGACTACAGGGACGTGGTCAACAGCTATGTAAAGGTGGAGGACTGGCGCGTCAAGGAAAACTCAACTGTGACTTATTCGGTCGGCGGTCTGATACTGAGCAATTCCGGGGCAGTGACCGCAAATTACTGGCTGTCGGAGATATATGATCCCGAGATAGCAGATGCGCACAGGAACGCGGATATCCATATTCACGATCTTTCAATGCTTACGGGATACTGTGCGGGATGGAGCCTTAAGCAGCTTATAATGGAGGGACTCGGAGGGGTCAGCGGAAAGATAACATCCGCTCCGGCTTCTCATCTTTCTGTGCTCTGCAACCAGATGGTCAATTTTCTCGGCATAATGCAGAATGAATGGGCCGGGGCACAGGCCTTCTCTTCCTTCGATACATATCTGGCGCCGTTTGTAAAGGCGGACGATCTTTCCTACGAGGAGGTCAAGAGGTGTATCGAATCCTTTATCTACGGGGTAAATACTCCAAGCAGGTGGGGTACTCAGGCGCCGTTTTCAAACATCACCCTGGACTGGACCGTGCCTGAGGATCTGGCGGAGCTTCCGGCCATCGTCGGCGGGAAGGAAATGTCCTTCAGGTATAAGGACTGCAAAAAGGAAATGGATATGGTCAACAAGGCCTTCATCGAGACCATGATCGAAGGCGACGCAAACGGAAGAGGCTTCCAGTATCCTATTCCCACATATTCAATAACAAAGGATTTTGACTGGTCGGACACAGAAAACAACCGGCTGTTATTTGAAATGACCTCAAAATACGGGACCCCGTATTTCTCGAATTACATCAATTCGGACATGCAGCCCAGCGACGTAAGGAGCATGTGCTGCAGGCTCCGTCTCGACTTAAGGGAGCTTCGTAAAAAAACGGGCGGCTTCTTTGGCTCCGGGGAGAGCACCGGGTCTGTCGGGGTGGTGACCATCAATATGCCGAGGATCGCGTATCTTTCCTCTGATAAGAGTGACTTTTACAGAAGGCTTGACCGGATGATGGATATAGCGGCAAGGAGCCTTAAGATAAAAAGAGGAGTCATCACAAAGCTGCTTGACGAGGGGCTTTATCCCTACACCAAAAAGTATCTGGGGACCTTTGAGAACCACTTTTCCACCATAGGCCTCGTAGGCATGAATGAGGCGGGCCTTAATGCCAACTGGCTGAGAGCCGACCTTACGGACAAGCGGACTCAGGATTTTACCAAAGAGGTCCTTAACCACATGAGGACAAGGCTTTCGGATTATCAGGAGAAATACGGAGATCTCTACAACCTGGAGGCGACTCCCGCAGAGAGCACGGCCTACAGGCTCGCAAAGCATGACAAAAAGAAATATCCCTCAATAAAGACCGCGGGGCGGCCGGGAGATGTTCCTTATTATACCAACAGCTCGCATCTGCCGGTCGAGTACACCTCTGATATCTTTGACGCGTTGGATATTCAGGACGAGCTTCAGAC
>DFEA01000014.1 GCA_002368575.1 Lachnospiraceae bacterium UBA3814
AAAAAAAGAACAGGTTTAATTACTGCTTCAAGGTGACGGATAATAACGGAAATACCGAAGAGATATATGATCCCTACAGCTTTGCGCCCATTATTTCAAAAGAGGATGCGGAAGGCTTCATAAAGGGTACACATCATGAAATGTATAAGGTGCTGGGAGCTCATGTAAAAGAGATAGACGGCATAAAGGGCACAGGCTTTGCTCTCTGGGCACCTAATGCGATAAGGGCCAGCGTGGTGGGTGCCTTCAACAACTGGGACGGACGTGTGCATCAGATGCGAAGGCTCTCCGATTACGGGATCTTTGAGATATTTATCCCGGGGATAGGAAAGGGAGAGGAATACAAATTCGAGCTGAGGCTCAAGGGGGGCGTGGTAACTCTGAAAAAGGACCCCTATGCCTTTGCCTCAAAAAAGGGCCCGGACGGTGCTTCTGTCGTATGTGAGAGCGGATATGAATTTCATGATGAGAAATGGCTTAGTGAGAGGAAAAAGGCAGGGCGCGGTGCCATGTCGGTTTACGAGGTGGATCCCTTTACCTTTTCAAAGCCCGGAGAAGAAGGCGGGGAAGGGCTTAAGGAGCTTTCGGACAGCTTGGTATCCTATGTTAAGGATATGGGCTACACATATGTGGAGCTCATGCCGGTCATGCAGCATGAAGAGGGAGGGGCATTGTACGAGATATCCTCACCCTATGCGGTGGATTCGGCGCTTGGGGACGGAGACGGCCTTAAATATCTCATCGACAGGCTGCACGGTGAGGGCATCGGCGTGATCCTTGACTGGGTCTGCGGATACTTTACGGGAGAGGAAGCGGGGCTTTCGGGATTTGACGGGACCTGCCTCTACGGGCATCAGGATTTGAGACAGCGCTATAACGGAAAAAGAGGGACTCTTATATATAATTACGCAAGGCCCGAGGTTTCGGCCTATCTTCTGGGGAATGCGTCGTTCTGGCTGAATGAGTATCACGCAGACGGCCTGAAGGTCGATTCTCTTGAGGAGATGATATATCTGGATTTCGGAAAGAAGCCGGGTGACTGGCTGCCCAATGAACACGGCGGAAAGGAAAACCTGGACGCGATCGCATTTCTGAAGAAGCTTAATTCGGTGCGCCTTGCGGAAAACGAAGGCTATTTTACGATAGCCGACGGACTGTCCACCTGGGCAGGAGTGACGGCGGAGGTCAGTGAGGAGGGAATGGGCTTTGATTACAAGCTTGATAAGGGCTTTACAAGCGACCTTCTCGATTTCCTGAGCTATGATCCCTTCTTCAGGACTCATCATTACGGGGAGCTGACCTATGCCCTGAGCTATAATACCTCAGAAAGGTTCATCCTTCCATTCTCGGTAAAGGAGGTAGAGGGTGAGGACGGCACTAAGCCCCTGCTTCTCAAGATGCCGGGAGGGATCACGAACAAGTATGCCAATCTCCGGGCGGCCTTTGGCTTCATGGCGGCCTTTCCCGCGGGCTTTGTGAGCTTTATGGGGCAGGATATGGGCTGCGAGCACAGCTATGACGGAAGTACTCCTCTTGACATGTCTCTGCTTGAAGGGGAGGATAACAGGAAATTCAATCTCTACATTAAGGAGCTCCTTCATTTCTATTCCGCACATCCCGCACTTTTTGAATATGACGGCCAGGAGAAGGGCTTTGAGTGGATAAACAATACCGCCGCAAACGATAATGTCCTCGTATTTTTAAGGAAGGGCGCAGGCGAAAAGCTTCTTATAGTTCTTAATTTTGCAAACGTTCTCTTTTCGGATTACAGGGTGGGCGTGCCCTCACCGGGAAAATACAAGGAGATATTCAATTCCGATGCCGTAAGGTTCGGCGGGGGAGGAAGTGTCAATCCCAGGGTCAAGACCTCTAAAAAGGAGGCCTGCGACGGCAGGAAGGATTCCATAAGGATCAAGGCGGCGCCGTTGTCCGTTGCCGTTTTCAAATGTGATTGAAGGGATACTTTAAAAAAAGATCATGATATGATATAATCTGTTGATGCGGCCGTTTTGGCTCGTAAGCCGGGCATATACATACGGGGCCGTTATGAGCATTGGGAGATGAGATGTCTTTTGGTCAGGCAATAGTAATGGGGATAGTTCAGGGGCTCACGGAGTTTCTGCCGGTCAGCAGCTCCGGACACCTTGCTATCTTTAAAAACATACTGAAGGTCGAAACGGACACGGGGATACTCTTTGACGTACTGCTGCACTTTGCGACTCTGATAGCGGTATGTCTGGTTTTTTACAGGGATATCCTTCGTCTTGTTGTCGAGTTTTTTAAGATCGCCGGGGATGTATTCAAAAACATCGGAAGGTTTTTTAAAAACCTGGGACTTAAGGATAACAAGCTTCCGTATAAAAAACTGGCCACATCCTCCTACAGAAGGTTTGTCCTGCTTTTACTGGTGTCCGTGATCCCTACCGGCATCATCGGCATCCTTTTAAAGAGTGTTGTTGAGGGAGTGGAAGGGAACCTCCTGGTCACCGGGATATGCCTTATCGGTACGGGAGGCATCATCCTCACCTCCGATTTTATAAAGGAAAGGCACAAAAAGCCAAGGGATGCTTCCTATGCCGACGCTGCGGCTATCGGTACTGCCCAGGGGATAGCGACTCTGCCGGGTCTTTCAAGATCGGGAAGCACTATCGTCTGTGCGCTGCTTTGCGGCTTCGACAGGATGTTTGCGGTAAAGTTTTCCTTCATCATGTCGATACCGGCTATTATCGGGGCCCTTATCCTGGAGCTGTCGGATATGGAAGTCGGGCTTGGGGGAGCTGAGATCGGAGCTTATATAGTCGGCATGGTCACGGCGCTTATAGTGGGCTATGTCGCCTTAAGGCTTACGGTAAAGCTTGTGATGAACAGGTATTTCAAATATTTTTCATGGTATTGCTTCCTGATCGGAGCGGTATCGGTCGTGGCTTATATAATCGCGCTGTGATCAGGCGGGGGAAATGACCGTGTCCGTATGATCGGTTTGGTTAATGCATATATTCCGGCATAAGCTTGGGGGAGCTGCCGGGTTAATAAGTTTAAAATAAAATCGGCGCAGGGGAGAGAGGAGATAATAATGGCTACGGGGTCAAAACGCGGCGGAGCCTCACGTTCACGTGCAGGTCGCTCCGGCGCTTATAAGGGTAATTCCAGAAGAGTCAGTACCGGCAGGGGGAAAAGAAAACAGGGCGGTGATGTGGTAACGGATGAGGTAGCCCTGCTTGCGGTTCTCGCTGTTTCGGTACTTTTGTTTTTCAGTGCCATCAATCTGACCGGAAGCTTCGGAAGAGCCGTGAGCGGAGTGATGTTCGGGCTCTTTGGTATAGGAGCCTATGCCGTTCCTTTTGTCATATTCTTCGGCGGAGCCTTCATAATATCAAACAAAGGGCTGAAGGTGGCGGGAGCAAGGGCAGGTGCGTATGTTGTGCTGCTTTTGATGCTCTGCTCCTTTGCGCACATGTTTTCCATGAGCGACCGCTCGGAAACGGGGCTTAAAGAGTTTTACATGATCTGCTCCGAGGACAGGGCGGGCGGAGGCCTGTTCGGCGCAATGATCGCGATGGCGCTTTTAAAAACCATCGGCAGGGCGGGGGCTTATATCGTGCTCTCGGTGCTTGTCATAATCTGCGGAGTGATCATAACAGAGAAATCCTTCCTTAACGGGATCCGTACAGGCTCCAGACATATCTTCGAACGATCAAGAGAGGGCGCCAAAAAGCACCATCAGGTAAGGAATGTCAGACGTGAGGAGCTTAAGGATGAAAGAGAGCTGAAAAACCGGGAAAGAGCCTTAAAGCGTGAGGAACGAAGACAGGAGCGGCTGGAAGCCGTTATGGAGAGAGAGGAGGCTCTGTCTGAGAGAAGGAAAAAGCGCAGCGAAATGAAGGTCAGCGGCGTGATGCTTGATACAAAGCTTGTGGAGGAGCCTGTTGTACCCGAGGCGGTTGACGAGGAAAAGGAGCTGATGCTTTCAGAAAGCCGGTCCTTCGGATATGCTGAGGAGACTGTGACCGATGAGGCAGCTGAAGACGTTTCTGTCGCGGAGGAATACGCGGTACCTGAGGGAATGCACGAGCTGAGCTTTAATACGGACGGTATGGACGAGATAAGCATCGTTGAGGATATAAGGGATTTCAAGCGGACGGAATATGGCGTAAATGCCGGAGTCGGAGAAAGGGACGCTGTCAACTTCAGAAGCTCACATCATATCAATTCCTTTAAGCCCGAAACGGACGGCTTCCATGTAAGCAGGGATGCAGAAACCGGGCCGGCCGTGACAGAAGGCGTTCAGGCACAGGATAAGATCGTTCCGATAAGGAAGCCGGAGGATCGGGTGGAGCCTGTCCCGGAGGAGACAGCTGCCGCAGAGGATAAGGAGCCGGATATCTATAAGCTTTTAGATGAGATGGCACCTGAGGATGATAAGGAGACTTTTTCCGGTGACGAGCCGGCTTACCCGGAAACGGCCCGGAAGGAGCCATTCTTACAACAGGAGAGCAGGACAGAGAGTAAAGAAGTGCCCCTCCCGCATGAAGAGGCAGAAAAAGCAGAAAAAGCAGAGCCCCGGGAATACCTTCTCCCGTCAACGGCGCTTCTGGACGCTCCTAAGAAGAATAACAGCGGTGAATCCATGGATGAGCTGTGGAAGACCGCGGATAAGCTAAAGGATACCCTTGCGACCTTCGGGGTTAGCGTGACAATGACGGAAATAAGCCAGGGCCCGACGGTAACAAGGTTTGAGATGCAGCCCGAGTCCGGCGTCAAGGTCAGCAAGATACTGAGCCTTTCCGATGATATTAAGCTTAATATGGCAGCCACCGACGTAAGGATAGAGGCGCCTATACCGGGCAAGGCCGCCATCGGCATCGAAATACCAAACAAGGAACCGATACCGGTAAGCTTCCGCGAGCTGGTTGAGGACGATGCCTTTAAGAACGCCGCCTCAAAGGTGTCCTTTGCGGTAGGAAAGGATATCGAGGGCCGTGTGGTGGTGACGGATATCGCGAAGATGCCGCACCTTCTGATAGCAGGCGCTACAGGCTCCGGTAAGTCGGTATGCATCAATACGCTTATAATGAGCATCCTGTACAAGGCTGATCCCGAGGACGTAAAGCTTATTATGATCGACCCCAAGGTGGTGGAGCTCAGTGTATACAACGGGATCCCGCATCTTATGATACCTGTTGTGACCGATCCCAGAAAGGCCTCCGCCGCTCTTCAGTGGGGAGTGGTCGAGATGGACGATCGGTATAACAAGTTTGCCGAGTATAAGGTCAGGGATATGAAGGGCTTCAACAAGCTTGTCACCTCTGCGGAGTTTCAGGATATTCCCGAGGAGGAAAGGCCTGCAAAGATGCCCCAGATCGTTATCATAGTGGACGAGCTGGCGGATCTTATGATGGTCGCCTCAAAGGAGGTGGAGGAATCCATATGCCGTATAGCCCAGAAGGCAAGGGCAGCGGGAATACATCTGGTTGTGGCCACACAGAGGCCCTCGGTGGATGTCATCACAGGCCTTATCAAGGCGAATATGCCCAGCCGTATCGCCTTCAGTGTATCCTCAGGGACGGATTCCAGAACGATACTCGATATGGTGGGTGCGGAAAAGCTTCTCGGTAAGGGCGATATGCTTTTTTATCCTCAGGGCTATTCGAAGCCCGCAAGGCTTCAGGGAGCCTTTGTTTCCGACGATGAGGTCACGAGGGTGGTGGACGAGCTGAAATCGCAGACCGAGGGAGAGGTCTATGATGAGGAGGTGATCTCCAGGATGAATTCGGCCGTTTCAGACGGCGGAGGCTCTTCCTCAGGCGGGCTTTCCTCCCAAGGTGAGGGGAACGGCTTTGACGAGCTTTTTGAAAAGGCCGCAAGGTTTATCATCGAAAAGGACAAGGCCTCGATAGGAATGCTCCAGAGGGCATTTAAGATCGGCTTCAACCGGGCTGCCAGGATCATGGACCAGCTTTCGGACGCCGGCGTGGTCGGTGAGGAGGAGGGTACAAAGCCCAGAAAGATACTTATGAGCGAAGAACAATTTGAGCAGTATGTAGAGGAAACATTATGAAAACAGATATTGAGATCGCAAGAGAAACAGAGCTTCTTCCGATAAAGGAGGTTGCCGCAAAAGCGGGTATAGGCGAGGATGACCTCGAGCTGTACGGAAAATATAAGGCAAAGCTTACCAATGAATTTTTAAAAAGCCTTGAGGGAAGGGATGACGGAAAGCTGATACTTGTGACGGCGGTAAACCCCACTCCGGCAGGAGAGGGAAAGACGACGGTCAGTATAGGGCTTGCGCAGGGGCTGTGCAGGCTTGATAAAAATGCCGTGCTTGCCCTGAGAGAGCCGTCCCTGGGACCGTGCTTTGGCATTAAGGGCGGAGCCGCGGGCGGAGGATACTCACAGGTCCTTCCCATGGACGAGCTCAACCTTCATTTCACCGGGGATTTTCATGCCGTGACCTCCGCCAACAATCTTCTTGCGGCGCTGCTTGACAATCACATAAAGCAGGGCAACGAGTGCGGGATAGACCTTAATTCGGTGGTATGGAAGCGCTGCCTTGACATGAATGACAGGGTTTTAAGAAATATAGTGGTAGGTCTTGGCGGGCCAAACGACGGAGTGGTAAGGGAGGATCATTTTGTGATCTCGGTGGCTTCGGAGATCATGGCGGTGCTGTGTCTTTCCGCGGATCTTAAGGATCTTAAGAAGAGGCTGTCCCGTATGATAGTAGCCTATGATACTGAGGGCAGGCCTGTGACCGCAAAGGATATCAGGGCGGTGGGCGCCATGACCGCTCTCCTTAAGGATGCCCTTAAGCCTAACCTTATACAGACCATAGAGCATACCCCCGCCCTCGTTCACGGCGGGCCCTTTGCAAACATTGCTCACGGCTGCAATTCGGTCATCGCAACTAGGACCGCGCTTAAGCTTGCCGATTATGTCGTGACCGAGGCAGGGTTCGGTGCGGACCTTGGGGCGGAGAAGTTCTTTGACATAAAGTGCAGAATGGGAGGCCTTAAGCCTGATGCGGCGGTAATAGTGGCTACGGTAAGAGCCATGAAATATAACGGGGGTGTTCCGAGAGAGGAGCTTTCAAAGGAAAATATGGAGGCTCTCGGGAAGGGAATAGCAAACCTTAAAAAGCATATTGAAAATGTCAGGCTCTTCGGTGTTCCGGTTGTTGTCACCGTAAACCGGTTCAATACCGATACAGAACAGGAAATAAGCTTTGTAAGAGATTTTGTCAGAAACGAGGGTGCGGAGTTTGCCGTATCCGAGGTCTGGGAAAAAGGCGGAGAAGGCGGAAGGGAGCTTGCGGAGAAGGTGCTGTCAGTGCTTGAGGGCAGCAAAAGCTGCTTTAAGCCCCTGTATGATACCGGCCTTTCGACGGAGGAAAAGATCGCCGTCATTGCAAAAAGGATATACGGAGCAGAGGATGTGGTGTATACAAAGGAAGCAAGTGCGGCGCTTAAGCGGATCAGGGAAAACGGCTTTGACGATCTGCCGGTGTGCATAGCAAAGACCCAGTATTCCCTGTCTGATGATCCGAAGCTTTTAGGACGGCCCGAGGGCTTTAAGATAACCGTAAGGGATCTTTATGTATCGGCAGGCGCCGGCTTCGTGGTGGTGCTTACCGGTTCGGTGCTTACGATGCCGGGGCTTCCGAAGCATCCCGCGGCCTATGATATCGACGTGGATGATGAGGGAAACATAACAGGACTGTTTTAACGGCTAAGCGCACGATTTCGTAGAACGAAATCGGCGCAGAGAGGGAAAAAAATGGCTGAGATAATAAACGGGAAGGCTATATCCGCTGAGATAAAGGATGAGCTTAAGGAATATGTTGAGAAAAACGGACTTTCAGACAAGCTGTGTCTTGCTGTCATACAGGTCGGAGACGATCCGGCATCGAGGGTCTATGTAGGGAATAAGAAAAAGGCCTGTGAATATATAGGGATAGGTTCAAGGAGCTATGAGCTTAAGGAGGAGACCGGACAGGAGGAGCTCCTTGCACTTATAGATAAGCTCAATGAGGACGACGGTGTTACGGGGATACTTGTACAGCTCCCCCTTCCAGGTCATATAGATGAGGCTGCGGTCATTGAAAGGATATCACCCGAAAAGGATGTTGACGGCTTTCACCCTGTAAACGTGGGTGCCCTGTCAATCGGCAGAAAGGGCTTTGTTTCCT
>DFEA01000100.1 GCA_002368575.1 Lachnospiraceae bacterium UBA3814
CTCCGGTAAAGGGATCATAGTACTCGTGCATACTTCCGGTTTTTTTGATATCCTTCTCCAGGAGCCTGACACTTTTTTCACAAAGCTCCCTTGCTTCCCCGATAAAGCCGTAATTCAGCATTCCCTTAAATACGCAGTAATTGGCCACAAGCCAGATGGGCCCAAGCCAGTTGGAGGGGTTGTTCGTGGCCTTTAGGCTGAACATTTTTTCTCTTTTATCGAGGGTTGTGATGCCGTAATCCGTGCCGAAGGCCTCTTCATTATGATAAAACTTTCTCAGAGCCTCTGCCTCATCTCCTGTGGCTATCCCCGCAAGCATCGGAAGAAAGCCGGACCATACCGCGATCCTTATCGGAAGGGATTTCCAGAAGACCCCAAGCCCCTTATGGAACCAGTCATATTTTCTGGTCTTTACGTCCACGTCCACGGAATAGAAGAACCCGTCCCTTTTATCGAAGCACTCCTCATGGATCGCATCTATGAGCCTTAAGCGTTTTTCCGACAGCTCCCTGGAATATTCATGTTCTCCGAGCTTATCAAAAAGGCGGGCAGCGCTTTCAAACTCCATGGTCATAAAGCTGTTTAAGAAGATGTTGGCGGTGCTGTCCTTAGGGCGTCCGAAGGAAGCCGGATCGTTATCCATTCCTATCATGATATCATCATGCCATACGTATAGCCCTGCTTTTTCGTTATAATAATTACGTTCATAGCAGGAAAAATATTTCTTTATCTTTTCCTGCTGTTCTTTTTCTATCCAGGAATAATCCCCGGTATCCTCGCTGATGAGCACGATCTGCTGGCATAAAAAGGGCTTATGCATATTCATGAGCACCCCGTTTTTATGCTGAAGATTAAGATAGGGCTCCGAAAGCCTCTTATTAAACAGCCTGTTTTCGATCATCATCGGGATATAGCCGTCCGAAAGCTGCCAGTCCAGCATATTAAGGACATTTCCCCTGGCGTGCTCAAGGATCTTTTCCCTTAATGCACCGCCCTTAAGCTCCTTTGACAGCGGCAGCAGGGCATAGACGCTCCAGTAGGTATCCCAGTCCCAGACGTTGCCGTCGTATACCGACCCGGGATCGATGAAGGGATAGCGGATAAAGCCCACAGGAGGCTTTAAAACGGTTTCTATGTTGTTTTCTATGTGAGTGTATATAGTCTTTGAATATTGCATACATTACTTCCCGTTTTAATTTTATTTTATCTGCCCGGGGGTCTCCTTTTACGAGTTTTTCGGTTTATTGGCCCCGCCAGGCTTTCGCGGGGGTCGAAACAAGTCAGCTTGATTAGCTCATTTGTTTTGCTGACTTGTTTCGACTGATGCGGGTTTTTCTCCCCTTCAGCTTTTCACGCTCAATTACTTTTTGAGGGGGAATGAGGTTTTCCTGCCTCTTATCTTTTCCGGGGGTCGAAACAAGTCAGCTTGATTGGCTCATTTGTTTTGCTGACTTGTTTCGACTGATGCGGGTTTTTCTCCCCTTCAGCTTTTCACGCTCAATTACTTTTTGAGGGGGAATGAGGTTTTCCTGCCTCTTATCTTTCCCGGGGGTCGAAACAAGTCAGCTTGATTGGCTCATTTGTTTTGCTGACTTGTTTCGACTGATGCGGGTTTTTCTCCCCTTCATATTTTTTCGCCCATGTAGTCTTTGAGGGGAGAAAAACCCGCATCACCCTTTTACAGCGCCGGCGGTCATTCCTTCTATTACGGCTTTGTTAAGGAAGGTGTATAATACAAGCATCGGAAGTATGCTCATGGATACCGAGGCGAAGATCCCTCCCCAGTTCTTCGAGCCAAACTCGTCCGAGAAGTACAACAGACCTGTCTGAACGGTTTTAAGGCTGGAATTACTTATAAATGTCATGGAGAAGAGCAGATCATTCCACTTAAAGAAGAACTGCAGCACCAGCACCGTAACGATGGCATTCTTCATAACAGGCACCACAACATGATACATGAGCTGGTAGATACCGCATCCGTCTATGACCGCCGCCTCCATGATATCGTCCGGCATGGAACGAAGATATCCCACCACGAGGAATATGGAGAGGGAAAGACCGAAGGCTATGTAGGTTATGATAAGACAGAAGGCCGTATTGGTGAGATGAAGCCTGTTATACATCTGATAGAGTGGCATCAGGGAGGTAGCTACGGGCACCATGATCCCGAACTGGAAATACTTTCCTACAGCCTTTTTAAATTTCCATTCCATCTTTACCACCGCAAAGCCCACGGTCACCGAAAAGATCACTATAAAGACCAGGGATACCAGCGTGTCTATCAGGCTGTTCTTAAAGAAGACGGCCATGTGCCCTCTTGTCCAGGCCTCAACGTAATTCTGCCAGTGGAAGTTTCGGGGCAGTGCATAGGCGGGAAATTCCGTCCATTCATAATTTTCCTTCACCGACGCGCATAACAGCCAGAATATGGGATATACATCTATCACAAGGATGATGGCTATGATCACCTTGATCATTACCGATTTGGCGCTGTGTTTTTTCATTGCCTAATCCTCCTTACTGTCAAACAGACCAATGACCGCGGAGCCCGCGATACATAGAATGAAGATAAACAGGGCTATCACCGAGCCGTAGCCCACCTTGCTGTTATTAAACGCAACATCATACATATACATTGAAAGCGATTTGGTGGCGTTTCCGGGGCCTCCTCCGGTCAAGGCCTTAGAGGATTCGAACATCTTTACAGTTCCCGAGAAGGAAAAGATAAGGCAGGTGATTATCATCGGCCGAAGGAGCGGAGCCAGAATGTGCTTAAACAGCTGCCATGAACCCGCGCCGTCTATCCTGGCGGCCTCGATAACATCATCTGAGATGTCCAGGATGGCTCCGTAGAAGATCACGGCATAGAAGCCGATGGCCGTCCAGATATCCATCACTATCAACGACCCCAGAGCGGTATCCGCCTCTCCTATCCAGGCGTGCACCAGATTCACGAAGCCCAGATTATACAGCACCGAATTAAGAAGCCCGTAGTTTGGCTGAATCTCATAGATCTTGGCAAACAGCTGTCCTACCGCCACGGTGGGGAGCACCACCGGAAAGAATATCAGGGTACGGATCAGATTTTTATACCGCTTCAGCCAGAAGCGGAACATCAGTGCCATCGCAAGCCCCAGCACCACCTGACCGGCCATCACAAAGGCTATGTATCTGACGTTTACGATAAGTGCATCCAGAAATCTTTTATCTGAAAAGGGTCTCAGGAAATTCTTAAACCCTACAAATTCCCATTTCAAGCCCGGAGAACCCGAGAAAAACGAATAATAGAAAGAAACAAGGATAGGCGCGACCACGATTATCGTATAGATAATCAGAGCCGGCACAACAAACAGCGCTATAGCTTTTTTATTACCCAGAACCTTTTTCATGAATGCTGCTCCTTAAATTATTGTGTGGGCAAAGTTAACGACTAGCTCCACGCTTTCGCGGGGGTCGAAACAAGCCAGCTTGATTGGTTCATTTACCTGGCTGACTTGTTTCGACTGATGCCCGCGCCGATTTGTTTACAAATCGTGCGCTTAGGCGCGAACTTTAGCTCGTGCCGATCCGGTCTGCTTTTCATGACCGGGTCATTTCCTCTGTAAATAATTTGCCCTTCAAATTCTATCTCATATACATCTCGA
>DFEA01000104.1 GCA_002368575.1 Lachnospiraceae bacterium UBA3814
CCGGTTTTTCTCTTGTACTTGTATACAATGACCTTTTTCCCGCGGCCGTTCTTTATAACGGTTGCATCCACAGACGCATTTGCCACATCATTACCGACAAGAAGCTTATCTCCCGAAACAGCCAATACCTGATCAAAGGTATACTTCTCACCCTCGTCTATGCCGAGCTTTTCAACCCTGATCACATCGCCCTCGGAAACCTTGTACTGCTTCCCGCCTGTTGCAATAATAGCGTACATTTGGTACCTCCTGTAAGATTTACTCGCTGGCTTCGGCACCGTTTAAAAGCCTTAAATATCTTTATTAAACGGTTTAAAACCTCGCCAAGCGGCATACCCTAGTATATTAGCATATCCGGCAGCCCGTGTCAAACATATTCTTAACGAAAACAGTGAGCTGCAGCCGCGAAGAGCCGGGCTTTCTTATGATCGGCATGTCCATCACAACCCCGGGGTATTAAGCGATTGCCCCGGAACGAAGAAAAAATCCGTTAATCAGCCCTCAGCCCAGCAAACTCAGCATTTCCTCACGGTTTATGGATGTGGAGCCGATCCCGTCTCCGGAAAGGACATCCTCAACCAGCTTATTCTTGCCCTCCTTAATCCGCTCTATCCGTTCCTCAACGGTATCCTCGGCTATCAGCTCATATACCGTAACACGCTGTGTCTGACCGATACGGTGTGTTCTGTCCGTAGCCTGATCCTGGGCAGCCTGGTTCCACCACGGATCGTAATGGATCACTATATCTGCCGCAGTCAGGTTAAGTCCGGTCCCTCCGGCCTTAAGAGAGATGAGAAAGACCGGTACATTATCTCCCGCAAACGAATCCACAAGCTCCATCCTCTTTTCCTTGGGTACACTTCCGTCGATCCGGTGATACTCAATGCCCTCATCCTTAAGCCTTTCCCCGATGATATCCAGCATTGAGGTGAACTGAGAAAAAAGCAGCAGCTTATGTCCCCCGTCGATCGCCTGACTGATAAGCTCCAGGCAGGCCTCCAGCTTGGCGCTTCCTCCCCTGTAATCTTCATAGATCAGGGAAGGATCGCAGCATATCTGACGAAGCCCCGTAAGCTTTGCCAGAAACATTAATTTACCGGATTTAAACTCTGAGGCGCTCACACTATCAAGCATCAGACGGATCTCCTCTGCCGAAGCATCATAAAGCTTCTTCTGTTCACCCTCAAGGCGGACGGAAACCACCTCCTGAAGCTTATCCGGCAATTCCTTTAATACCTGCTTTTTCTGCCTTCTGAGGATAAAGGGATGCACCATTTTTCTGAGCCTGTTCAGAATATCGGTATTTTTCCCTGCTACAATGGGGGTCTCGTATTCACTTTGAAATTTGCCGTACTGGAACAGTATGCCCGGCATAAGGTAGTCCATTATGCTCCACAGCTCGCTTAAATAATTTTCTATCGGAGTACCCGTAAGAGCCATGCGGAAGGAGCTGTTAACAAGCCTTACCGACTGGGCCGCCTGGGTCTTCTGATTTTTTACGAACTGTGCTTCATCTATGATCTGGTTTGCAAAGCAAAGCTCCTCATAGAGTGAGATATCCCGTTTCAGAAGATCATAGGAGGTGATCAGGATATCCGCGTTTCCGCAGTCTGAAAGTAATTCCTTCCTTACTGCCGCGGTCCCTGCTATAACGACGCATGAAAGCTTCGGCGTATATTTTTCGATCTCCTTCTTCCAGTTATATACAAGAGACGCGGGACAGACTACCAGGGTCCTCAGATCATCCCCCTTTTTCCC
Source organism: Lachnospiraceae bacterium UBA3814 (assembly GCA_002368575.1). Taxonomy (GTDB): domain Bacteria; phylum Bacillota; class Clostridia; order Lachnospirales; family Lachnospiraceae; genus UBA2868. Next base: position 1,759 of record DFEA01000104.1, read on the forward strand.
CGAAAGCTTTTCGGAAAGAAGGAAGCTCAGGATCTGCAGCGTTTTTCCCAGTCCCATATCGTCTGCAAGTATTCCGCCAAAGCCGCAGCGCTTCAACATGGATATCCAACGATAACCGTCTGTCTGATAAGGCCGCATTATTTCCCTTAATGGAGCAGGCACCTCTTTATCCGCCTCGCTGTCGGTATCCATTGCCATAAGGAGCTCACGATACTGACCGGTGGCCTCGAATTCGGTATCCCGTTTGTTTTCAAGCATCTCCGAAAGATACATGGCCCGGAAGGCAGGGATCCTTATATTATTCGGATCCTTCTTCCCGTAATCAGCATACAGAGAGGAAGCCGTATCCCAGACATTCTCACTCTCCTGCCCGTTTTCGCCTTCACCTTCCATAGAGAGAAATTCACCGCTCTTTAAACGGAAATACTTCTTTTTTTTGCGGTACGCGCCGAGTATCTGCGCCGTTTCAGCCTCAGTGAGACCATTTCCCTGTAAGGACAAAAGAATATGCCCGCCTTCAACGGAGACTCCAACCTTCATGGAAGGAAGCGCTCTTACCCTGTTCCTTTTCAGGCTTTCAGTAACAAGGATACTGCCAAGCTTTTCCAGAGCAGGAAGCGTATTTTTCATAAATTCATACAGCTCTTCCTCATCAAGCCGGGAATACAGCGTAAAGGTATTACTGTCCAGCCTGTTAAAATATCCCGTAAGAGCGTCGGAAACCTGTGACTCCGCGTAACCGTTTCTTCTGCCCGCATCCGTTTTACTGTCAAACAGAGGTACCTTAAAGTCCTGCTTTTTGTATACGGCATAGGGAATACAGGTGAGGATATGCTCCGAGCTGTAATCCATTTGAAACATAAACTGAGGGAATTCCTGCTCATAGTCCTCAAAGTCCATTCCCTTAGTGATGACATTTCCGAAGCGTCTGAAAACCGGCAGGAGATTCCGGCACACGGCACCTATCTCTGATTCTCTGATGTAAAGCTCATCATCCCATTCCAAAAGAGATAAAAAGGCCTGAGTCTTTTCCGTACTTTCCGATTCAACACGGAAAATATCCGTGGCATCGGAAAGATAGATCCTTGTGCCGTTTACGAACAGCACATTTACCGGATCTATCCTTAGTGTGGCTCCGTAGGCTTTTTTACGAAGAACGGCACTAAGTCCCTTTTTATCAAGGTTCACCAGACGTTCATCGTAAAATGCGATGGACAGTACCATTCCCCCGTAAAGCTCAAGAAAGCTGTCAAGCTCCGGCCCCGAAAGGAGAATATAGCGGTAATGCTTATTCCCGTCAGCAGCAAAAAGCTGGCCGCGAAGCAGTCCCTTTACCGAGGCACTATAAAGACCCGAAAGGTAATCCAGAAGCTCTCCGCTCTGAGCTTCGGCATTTTTACGTCCCAGCTTAAATTCGGCCTTACCTGATGTAAATATCCCTTCATTCTGGTAAAGCTCCAGAAATTCACGAAGATCCTGGACCTGATACATGCGCCTGCCTGTACCGGCTTTGAGGCCTAACAGTATCCCTTTGGAGGACTTTTCAAGGCTTGCGGAGATCCTCAGAGGATCACTCTGTTTAAGAGCCTCCCGCCATACCGGAAGCGCCTGGTTCTCATTGCCCTCAAGAAGTGACAGGATACGGCCGTCGGTGCGCTTCAGGACACCCGGAAGGAAGGGATCCTCTGTATTTGTCATGTTTTTAAGCAGTTCCTCCACTCCTGTGCCGCGTAATACATCCTCCCCCTCTTTTTGTACAATATAGGCGGTGAGGAGACCCGCAACATGCGGGCAGCCATAGAGCTGCTCCTGAAAACGCTCACAGCAGCAGGAAGTCTCACAGACAAGCCCGAGCCCTTCATGTAATCTCAGGCTGCAGCTCTTAAGCGTTTCCTTCCTGTGTACCGCCTGTTCCCGCCATTTTGCCTTTAAAAGAACGGTGCTGCTGTCAGGAAAGTGGTTACAGAACTTTTTCTCCGCAGGGGCATTTTCTCCTGTGGGGCTTTTTTGAGCCGTGGTCTCTATTTCCTGAAGATCTCCTGAAAAATACAGCTCCGCACCGGCTGCGAGCTCATTTTCAGTAAAACAATCATAATATTCGGTAAATTTCATATCATTTCCTTTTCCGCGCCGATCCGCCTGTGAATCGTGCGCTCAGGTGCGAACACCAGTTCGTCCCTGAGCGTTCGATCTTCTGAACGCATCATTTTCTTTTTACAGCCACGGTTCTCGCGGCAGCCTTTTTCACAGCGGTCTTTTTGACGGCCGTCTTTTTTTTCGAATCTGCTGCTTCCCTTAGCGCTTTTTCATGCTCCAGTATTTCTGCGGGGCAGTTGTTCCTGGAGAAGCCGTTCAGGCTTATAAGGGGGAGAGCATCGGCCTCCTTCACAAGGATCGCCTTTATTTTTGTCATTACCCTATCCTTATCCCTGCTCCAGCTGAGCCTTCGCATTTCATTCTCGGCCCGCTTGCAGGCAGCCTCCGCATCACCGCACTTATGAAGCTCATTAACTATCCGTCTGCAGGCTCCTTTAATATCTTCAGTATCATAATAACTGAAATAGCAGTAATCATTAAGATACGACATCAAAGCCTTCTCACCTGAAGCCGATAATGAAAGCCCTTTTTCATACAATCTGTTTATCTGCTTTTCCGTCGGTTCAAAAAAGAGACCGGTATCGCTGTATCTGTTTTTCAGGAGATTGTCTGCTTCTCTTTGATTCAATAAGGAGCAATGATATGCAAAGCTGTCATTCAAACCCCCTATATCGGAAATGAAGAACCCGTTTTTCACCTTATCAAAGTATTCATCTGCTGACGCTTCGGGAATTTCCACGGGGCTTACCTTCTTAACCAGGTATTTAAACTGCTCCTTCGTAAAGATTCCGTACAATCTGACAGCGACTGTCACAGCCTTAAGCATATATTTCCCGTAAATGAATTCAGTTTCCTTTTCGGTTCCGTACCAGTCCTCATAAAAGTCCAGAACCTCAGAGGCTATCCTGTGACCGAGCTTCGGCACATACAGGAGCAAGCCTCTGTAAAAAAGCTCCGGCAGTAATTGTTCCCAGTTATTCCCCTCCTTTTCCGGATCCTCGCTCAGGACGAAGCTTTTAAAATCATAGAATTCGGAAACTGACATTTCCGAGAAGACAGAATTTATCCCTTTCCCAAGAATACGTGTATACAGGGAATCGATCAGGCCGGGTTTTCTTACCGTGCTGTCATAGTAAATATTTAAGAAGTCGGCAATACCCTTCAGCTCTCCCATCTTATTCTTTTCAAGAAGGAGCTTTAAAGGCATGCCGTATCTGTGATTTATTTCTCTTACGGCTGTTTCCGGGGCAAAGTATCTGCGTATTGAATTCTCTGTTTTCGGAAGGGAAAAAAGGGATTCCTTTGCTGAATAATATCGGCCGTCTCCCATATCGCAGTACTCATTGCCATAAAAGGCCTGTTGAAGCCCGTTCAGCTCCTTAAGGCTCTTAAGCTTCTGCGGGATATTTCTTCCCGCGGCCATGGAAATAAAGGGGAGCGTCGGAGGCTCCTGCTCTCCCCCGGCAGGCCTTTCGGTAATAGCGTCAACCTTCAGTAAAAGGCAGATCTCCTGATCAGTATCTCTTAATTTCTTCCCCGGTGTCGTAAATATCAGCTTAAGCCCGGCATCCTCACCGAGACAGTCCGCAAGCTGTTTATCCTGCTTCTTTATGACCAACATTTTCTCCTCAAGGATGAAATCTGCTCCAGGAAGACCGACCGAAATGCAGCAAAGCTCGGCGAGGTCTGAAAGGGTCCTGTCGGAGGTGATGTAAAGCTGCCTGAATATTACGGGATTCGATCTGTGAACATTCAGGTTTATCCTGTACCATTTTTTTATATCTGATAATTCATTTTTGACCATATTGATTTCCTTTTCGGGTAATGGCCCGAAAAAAGCCCCTGCACATAAAACAGGGGCTTTTATTGTCTTTAATGTTTTGGACCTGCAGAAAACAGAATATCAGTTATTGATAAGCTTGTCAGCCTCGTTATTCCAGCTGTACAGCTTTCTGATCTCAGCTCCTACCTTTTCTGACGGATGCTCTGCCGCTTTGTTTCTCATGGCCCTGAAATGGACCTGTCTGCCGGCAGGAGACATATCAAGCAGGAACTGCTTGGCAAAGCTGCCGTCCTGGATGTCTGAAAGAATCTTCTTCATGGCCTTTTTGGTATCCTCGGTAATGATCTTGGGACCGGTGATATAATCACCGTATTCCGCTGTATTGGAGATCGAATATCTCATTCCCGCAAAGCCTGACTGATAGATAAGATCCACGATCAGCTTCATTTCATGTATGCATTCAAAATAAGCATTTCTCTCATCATAACCGGCTTCAACAAGAGTTTCAAAGCCTGCCTGCATCAGTGCGCATACACCGCCGCAAAGAACAGCCTGTTCACCGAACAGATCCGTCTCGGTCTCAGTCCTGAAGGTGGTCTCAAGCACGCCTGCCCTGGCCCCTCCGATCGCAAGGGCATACGCCAGGGCAATATCAAGAGCCTTGCCTGTGGCATCCTGCTCAACGGCTACGAGACAGGGAACACCCTTTCCCTCCAGATACTCCGAACGGACCGTATGACCCGGTCCCTTGGGAGCGATCATGGTCACATCAACATCAGCAGGAGGGGTTATGCAGCCGAAATGAATATTAAAGCCGTGAGCGAACATGAGCATGTTTCCCGGCTCAAGGTTGGGCTCGATATCCTTTTTATACATATCAGCCTGCTTCTCATCATTAATAAGGATCATTATGATATCAGCCTTCTTTGCGGCTTCAGCGGTCGTATAAACATCAAAGCCCTGCTTTACTGCCTTATCCCACGATCTCGATCCCTCATACAGACCGATGATAACATTGCAGCCCGATTCCTTTGCGTTCAGAGCATGTGCATGCCCCTGGCTTCCGTAGCCGATGACCGCAATGGTCTTGCCCTCCAGCATTGAAAGGTTGCAATCCTCCTGATAATAAATCTTTGCCATAATATTTTTCCTCCTTAATCCTGGCATATATATAACAAATGAATACCTATTTATCCGATTCGATCCTGACTATCTTCTCCGTGCCTCTGGTAAGACCGGCGATCCCGGTCCTTGCGATCTCAAGTATCTCATAGCAGTCAACAAGAGCAATGAAATCATCCACCTTGCTCTGGGTTCCCGTAAGCTCGATTATCATTGAATCAGGACCTACGTCTATGATGTTTGCCCTGAATACATCGGTCTCTGTCAGGGCTACCACAGCCGCTCTTTCGTCCCGCTTTACCCTGAGCTTGATCATCAGAAGCTCTCTGTAAACCGAATCCTCAGGTCTGAGCTCGGTCACGGAACGGACATCTATGAGCTTGGCCACCTGTTTTTCGATCTGTTCAAGAATATCCTCATCTCCGGAGGTGACGATAGTGATCCTTGTAAATCCAGGGTCAGAGGTGACACCGGCGGTAATACTCTCGATATTGTAGCCTCTCCGACTGAACAGCCCGGAAATACGGCTGAGTACACCGGATGAATTTTCTACTATAAGCTGAAACACCTTTTTATGCATAAAAAAACACCTCCGTTGCGCCGATGCAAAAGCCTTCGGGCGCTTAGGTACAAGCTGCGGTTTTCGCAATTACTATGATCTGTCACTTAGCGAGCACTTCTGGAGAGCCAGTATCCCTGTCCTTGCGACCTCGACCACGCTTATGGAAGAAAGCATCTCCATAAGGATCTCCGTCTTCTCCGGCACGTCACACAGCTGAATGGTCATAAAGGACCTGGAAACATCCGCTATCTTCGCTCCCAGGGTATCGCATATTTCAAGAAGCTCACGGCGGTTTGACTTATTGTACTTGACCTTTACAAGGATCAGCTCCCGGCTGAGGCTCTCCTCCTCCGAAAAGGTTTTGACCTTGATCACATCGATCTTCTTATTAAGCTGCTTTTCTATCTG
>DFEA01000092.1:0-8393 GCA_002368575.1 Lachnospiraceae bacterium UBA3814
TCTCCCGCATGCCCGGAATAACCGGGAAATGATTTTATCCGTCCCCTTGCGCTGCTTCCCCTTTGGGGACCGTCTCACGCTTAGTCAGATATCCCCGGTGTTGCCCCGAGGAGGCAGTTCTTTCCTCCTTCGGATGTGAACACTATGGCTCCGAGCCTTATATTGCTCTCCTTTTCGTTTTTTCTTACTCTCTCATCGAGATGATATTTAACAGCAGCCAGCATAGAGGCCGTTATCTTCTCACAAAGGGACGCGTCCTCCTCCCTGAGCCAGGAAAACACCGCATCCGTAGTGACGGACTCCATTATCCTTCTGCAGATACCGGTATCCGCTCCGTTTATGGCGGCATGAGCGCATATCAGCTCCATCCTGCAGTCCGCCGTTCTGCTGTGAGTATCCATTATCCCGCCCGCAAGCTTTAAAAGCTTTCCGGCATGGCCTATGATCAGCACCCTTTCAAAGTCCCCGGCTATGGCCTCATCTATCGCCGCGCCTATGAAATTCGAGCACATGACCGAGGGAGCGCCTGACATCTCCCCATCAAGGACTCCCTTAAGCCTGCCGTCTCCCCTGAGTTCCTTAAGAAACGCCTCACCGTAGTTGCCGGGAGTAAGGATCAGCCTTCTTTCCCCAAGTGCCGCCTGCTGCCTGATCTCAAGGCATACCGAATCGGAAAAGGCCTTTCTGCTCATAGGCTCAACTATGCCTGAGGTACCTATGATCGATATTCCGCCGACAACGCCCAGTCTCTCATTAAATGTGGAACGCGCCGCTCTCCGACCCTCTGGCACATAGATCGTGCATTTTATCGTTCTGTTGAGCCCCGCTTCCTTAAGAGCCTGTAAGACCGCATCCCCGATCATTTTACGCGGTACCGGGTTTATTGCGGGCTGTCCCACCGGGACCGAAAGTCCTGGCTTTGTAACGATCCCTATGCCTTCCCCCGCTTCGATCACCACTCCGGGTTCATCCTCCGAAGTCCCCGCAAATTCCGTTTTCGCGCAGATCAGAAGCCCGTGGGTAACGTCCTTATCGTCTCCTCCGTCCTTTCTCACCCCGCAGACCGCATATCTGCCGCAAGCCCTCTGCTCCCCCGCCGCTTCCGTGCTTATATCCGGGCATTCTCCGCCTTCATAAAGCTCCGACAGCTCTATCCCCGCTTCCACCATGACCCCGCCGGGGGTCATTATCGCGACCGTATCAGACCGGTTTCCCGTTCCCGTCAGCAGCCTTGCCGAGGCAAGAGCGCTCATCGCGGCCGCACTGCCTGTGGTAAAACCGCATCTTAAGGTCCTCCCGGCCTCACGTACAAACATCTCAGTTCCTCTTTCCGGGCTCTGAAAGCCCCGAAAACATGTACATAAGAGCATTCATGGCGGCGACCGCCACCGTGCTCCCGCCCTTTCGTCCCATCGAAAGCACAGCAGGAATATGCTTTGCGCCAAATACCTTAAGGGCAAATTCCTTGCTCTCCGTCACGTTGACAAAGCCCACCGGCACCCCTATGACAAGGGTAGGACTTATCCTGTTTTCGGCCGCAAGCTCCGCTATCCTTATGAGGGCAGTGGGGGCGTTTCCGATAACATATATCCCCTCAGGGTAAAGAGCCGCCGCCCTCTCCATTGAGGCAGCCGCCCTTGTGATCCCTCTCTGCTTTGCCTGCCTTACTGTTTCCTCATCGCTCATAAGACAGCAGGCAGCCGCGCCGAGACGCTTCATGGCGGGCTTACTGAGCCCCGAGAGTATCATGTTCGTATCGGTTACTATATCGATATTTTTTTCACGGGGCTCCTCTCCGGGACTGTCTGCCTTAAATACGGCTTCAAGCCCGGGCTCTTCCTCAAACGTAAACAAAAGGCTATCGGCAAAGTCAAAATCCGCCGTCGCATGGATCACCCTCTTTATGACCGAAAGCTCCGCCTGTCCATAAGACTTTTTTTCATAAAAGCCTCTTTCTCTGAGCTCTCCCTCTATTATCCTCATGCTCTCCTCTTCGATCCCTGCCGGAGAGCTTATTATCCTCTCATAATCCATACTGATCCTTTCGCTGCCGGTAAATGCGCGGATGCCCGTCACACACATAAAGGGACAGGCTCTCACCTGTCCCCGGTCTGTCGATACTGTCCTTTGCTCAGGCTTACAGGCCCCATTCGGACCAGGTTTCGGGACTTATGTTTTCAAGGCTGTCGATCACCACCACGCAGTCCTCTCTGACGTTCTTCATGACCTTAAGCATCTGATCCCCGGGAATCGCGACGCAGCCGCCCGTAAACGGCTTATAAGGGCCTAAGCAGTGCAGGAATATGGCGGAGCCCTTTCCGGCCTCACCCTCTTCATTCCAGCTTATGTTCAGACAATACTGATACTGGTAAGTATAGTCGGTTATATGCTCGCTGTCCTCCTTATTGAGCTCCGGAAGCTCGGAAAGACTTACCATTTCATTATATCTGAAGCCCTCTCTCTGATCTCCCGACCAGTAATCGTCATCATCCGCCTTATGATAGGGGATCGCGCAGCCCGGATCGTCCGCAATGCCGAAGGCATAATTAAAGCGGAAGGTCCCGACAGGAGTCTTTAAATCTCCCTCCTTTGTCTTTCCAAGTCCCTCTTTTCCTATATAGCCGGGGGTAGTGATTATCTCCCTCCAGACCCCGTTCTCATCCTTTTCATGCATGGAAACATATGCCGTCGTATCGCCTGCCCCCGCTACCACAAAGAGCTGCTCCGCTTTCTTTTCCTCTCCCAGAGCCGGTACCCATGCGGGAGACTCCTGTAAAGCTATGGGATCGGATAAAGCTCCCGCAGTCTCCTTTGCGGAAACGCTTAAGCCCGCTACCGAATCACTGTTTATCGGGAATGTAAAGTAGGTATCCGGGTAAGGCTCATCCGCAAGGGTAAAATGCCACCATTCCTCTTCAAGCGGTTTAAAGCCGTGCGAAAGCATGGCTTCCCTTAACAGCATGCGGTTATCGTACTGCTCGCCGGTTATACCGGTATAATCCGGGTGGCTGAGCTCACCGAAATAATCAAAGGTCCCGCCCATGTCCACCTCCTTTTCGGTCCTCATGTCAAACAGCGTCAGGTCCACCGTGCTCCCGCGGCTGTGGCCGGAATGCTCCGCTATATATCCCTGCTCAAAAAGCACCTCCTTGGGAAGCTCGGGATAAAAATATTCCTTCATGCGCGTATCCTCAAGATCCAGAGACCACTCCATAAAATTGGTCACTGCCATCTGCGGACGGTAAGCGTCGAAGATCTTAAGCCTGTACCCCTTGTCCTTAAGGTCGTCGCTGACCTCCTTAAGCGCGGCGGCGGCTTCCCTGGTAAGAAGGGCCAGAGGCTCCTCATAGCCGTCTATCCTGTCCCCGACAAAATTATAGGTGGAATAATAACGTATCTCCAGTATCGCGTCCGGCACGGCTTCACTTAAAAGCACAAAATCCGAGGAATCATCGGAAAGCCTTGTGCCATCCTGAGCTACAGTCTCATGGGAAACATCCTCCGGACCAGAGACATTTTCCTGAAGGGCAGTATCCTCCGGATCGGCAGCCCTCTCCCGTATCGCCCCGATACCCGGGACACTTCCTTCTATCGTAATGTTTAAGCAGCCTGTCATACCAAACACCATCGCAAGCCCTATTAATAAAATGACCGTTTTTTTCATCATAAGTGTCCTCCACTGTCAGACACGGGCCGGATCGATCTGACTCGTATCCGACCCGCCATTCAGATTTAAGGTCCTAACCTTCTGCGCTTATCTGGTTTCCTGGGATATCCCCTTTATTCCGTTAAGCGCCCAGTCCTCGTTGTCTACGGTAATGACTGTTCCGCAGTAAGGACATTTTGCGCTCTGGTTGATGGAAACAGGTGCTCCGCAGGAAGGACAGGTCACAGTCCTCATCTCATCCCGCTTTGCCGTGATCACACCGCTCTTTCTGCAGAGATCCCACTCGTAGGTCATGAATTTCTCAGCGGTCCTGTCTCCGCTTACTACCTTGCCCGTATTATCATCAAGCGTATAATCCACTATCCTTGCCTTCAGCCTGACAACGATATGATCCATTCCGGATTCCTGATAATAGCCCCTCGCGACGACCTCAAGGACCGCGATCCTCTCGGTGTATGAAGTCTGGTTCTGCTTCCGCTTCATATCAAGCTGCCTGTCGCACTGGTTGTAGAAGGCATCGGTAAAGTACGGCTTTAAGCTCTCGATATTCTTCTCATGCCAGCACTGCTGCATCTGTATGTAAAGGTTGGAAAGCTTCTCCTTGAATTCGGCTTCATTGAATTCAGGATCGAGCTCAAGATAGCTGTTCATAGGCTTAAGCGTATTAGCCGCTGTCTCCGCCGCGCCGGAAGCCTTAGGCCTTGCAGCCTTCCTCTTTCCGGGCTGCTTTCTGAAATAATATATTACAAAGGCCGCGATAATGATTATCGTAAGTATCGTCTCCCCGGTGGATGCACCCTCACCGGAGGAGCTGCTGCTGCCATTGCTGCTGTAATAGGTACTGTTGCTGTCCGAATCACTGCTCCAGCCGCTGTCCCAACCGCTGTCGCTCCCGCCGTAATCCGAATCACCGGAAAAATCGCCGAAATCCGCCCTTGCCTTTAAGGGACTCATGAACAGAAGCCCGCCAAAGACAAGCCCTACGAACAATAACGCTGTTATGTATCTTCTCAGCTTCCCTCTCTTCTTTTTCATAATATTATTCCCCGTTCTCCTCTGAACATTCCTTTCAGGACTTCGCTTACAGGAAACGATTTTATTCGCTTCCCTGCTGACCCGCTTTTTATGATAACACAAACCGGCCGGTCATTCCACGGATATTTTTGATCCCCGGAAAAAATGTCTTCGCCGGGTATGAACAACAGATATAGCCGCGGCAGCGGATATATGCTAACATAAAGCAGGACTTAAATATACCTTTTATCCTGAAATTCCATAAAGGATATGATCAACAGAAATGAACACAAAAAAAGCACTGAAAAACCAAATACTTCTTATCTCTCTTCTGACCATATTGATATGTATACCGGGCTGCACCTATTATTACACGATCCCGACAGCAGCAGCGATACCGACAGCAGTCCCGACAGCTGCCCCGGCGGAAGAAGATTATGAGATCGATTACTCGAAGGCCGAAAACTGGGCTTATTTCGGTACAGGCGAGGATAAGGCCGCCGATCTGTTCCTGATCTGCCCCACAGCAGACACGAAGGATGAATACAACATGTCCCTTACGGATGAGGAAACCAAAAAAAAGTTTCTCGGGGCTCTTAACATGGAACGGGGGATTTATGAGGACTCGGCAAGGCTTTACGCGCCCTACTACAGACAGGCGGCCATGAAGGTCTACAGCCTTGACAATGCAGAGCGGGAGCCATACCTGGAAGCAGCCTATAAGGATGTTTCCGCGGCCTTTTCCTGGTATATGCTGCATGAAAACCAGGGACGTCCCATTATCCTTGCGGGCTTTTCCCAGGGAGCCGATATGTGCTACAGGCTTTTAAAGGAGTACTTCACAAGCGAGGATATGATGAACAGGCTTGTGGCGACCTATGCCATCGGATGGCCGTGTACAGAGGAGCTGACAAAGGACTACCCTCAGATAAAGCCTGCTCAGAGCGCAGAGGATACCGGAGTGGTCATAAGCTTTGACTGTGAGGCGCCGGATCTTCAGGAAACCTTCATGAACCCGGCAGGGATAAAGGCCTTCTCCATAAACCCCTTAAACTGGAGGACCGACGAAACACCCGCGGCTAAGGAGGAAAATCTCGGGGCCTGCTTCACGGACTACAGCGGCGGGATCAAATCTGAGATCGAGGGTCTTTGCGGCTGCTATATAGATACTGAACGGGGCATATTAAAGGTGACGGACATAGACCCTGCGGATTATCCCGCGATCCTCCCGATCCTTCCCGAGGGAGCCTATCATATATATGATTATCAGTTCTTCTTCCGTAATCTGCAGGAGAACGTAACCCGCCGCCTTGCCGCATATGAGCAGCACCATTGAGTGGAGGGACATTGCTTCTTCCGCCATATAATAACGAGCAAATCGATTATCGGAAGTGCTTTTCAGCTTCCGATAATCGATTTTAAGGTACTTAATATGAAAATTAATTATCTGAGAGCATTACTTGCCTGTTTTTATTCGATCTTTTCGCTCTGGGGGTTTCAGCTCAACCAAAATGATTCGGTTTCCTATTTCAGGCACCCTTTTATCTTTATTCTTTTGGCCCTCTGCTTTTATCTTCTGATCGCGGGCATCGATATGGCCCTCGACCGCCTGGAACGGTCCGGGGCTTTAGGTCTCTCCGACAGGAAGCTTATGATCTCAGGGCTTGTCATTCTGATCGTATGGATCGTCGCATGGCTGGCCCTTTTCCCGGGGCTTGCCATTTATGACGGACCCACCCAGCTATGGCAGTTTCGGAACAATGACATATCAACGCATCATCCCTATATCCATACTGCCTTCCTCGTTCTTTGTGACGATCTGGCAAGGCTTACAGGTTTTGGGGATTATTCTTTTTTTAATTCTATGTTTCAGCTTGTTTTTCAGTGGCTCTGCTGTATGAGACTGCTTTTTGTGATGCGGAAGCTTAACTGTAAAACAGCATATCTGGTCTATACAGTATTCTTTATGGCTTTATATCCGCCCAATGCCTTTCTTGCACTGACGACTACAAAGGATACCATTTTTACGGGTTTCTTCATTCTGCTTCTGTGCGAGATCGCAGAATCCTATACAACCGATGCGCTCTCAGCCCCTGCCGTAGCGCGAATGATCCTTTTCGGCGCAATGATGTCTGTTTTCAGAAACAACGGGATCTATGTTTTCATAGCCGCCTTTCCCTTTGTCCTGCTTATGAGGAAAAGGATCGGTTTTAAGAAATGTCTGAATCTTTACTGTGGCTTCTTCCCTACAAGTCCTGCATACATTTCTTTCTGTGCCTGAGGTACACTTAATGCATCCATAGCCTTACACATGGCCACCTTCTCCGCTCCGCTACGGTCGTTGCTAAACGCGTGCCACTGGCACGCAGCAACCTTTCTCGTCTTCCTTGAAATAACGAACCTTATCGGCCAGTTCCCTATAATGCATATCATCTGGATCTGTACAGAAGAAATCATGCATCAGCTTACCTGACTCCGTAGAAGCATCCTTATCCGCACCGTTCACATAGATGATATGCTCACCGTCATCGAATGCCTTGCCTGTGTTCGTAATCTGCCTGTCAATCGTATACAATGGCAATCCATCACCGATCACATCATTCTCTGTAATGAAGATCACGAAGGTTTCCGGCAGGTCGCTGAAATCGCCTCCCGGTTGGAGCAGATGCGCATCCAGAAATCCAGACCGAAAACAACAAAATCTGATGAATTTTTCGTTAACAAGAAACAGGAATAGCCAACCAGCGAACGGTACGTGGGTCCAGAACTCTTCTATATAAGGCGCAAGGGATGCTCTTTTCCACTGGCTGGTATAACTCACCAGGGTGGTTGCTGTCTGTCTGCCCGACAGAAGTATCTGGCCGAAGGCCTGTTTTTGCTTCTCCGCCGTCTGCGCCTTCAGCATTCGGCTGAGGCTCGCCAGCCCGGTCATCGACCCCTGAACCCTTTCTGTATCACTTTGGAGAAAGGTAGTCCCACGATGTACGGTACACTGGCGTTCCAAAGGCATCGCCCTGATTTGGTCCGTATAGGTAAAGTTGATGCTGCCGGAGCAATTGTGATGTGTCTCCGGCGCTCCCGGCATTGGTCTGGCGTTATAGATATACGTGGCGGTCAGCGGTCTGTTCCTTCCGGGATACAGCCGGTCAATTGCTCTGCAAAAAAGAATGAGCACAAGGGAGCCCGGACTGGCGTCATTGGAAAAAGCATACTGCAGGAGGCTCTCCTCGTTGATGGCGATATCGTATACAAGAGGTTCGCAGGGAGTCAGCCCCCCATCGGATAAAAGCTTAAAGGCCGCCTCCGGCTGTGATCCCGACAAATCCACCTGTGGCAGATTATCCGGGGGATCTAAGTATTCCTCCGGCTTCACAGGATCCTCGAGCGTGCGGATCCCCGTGTGATTCGTCACTCCATACCGCAGACTGCAATAATAGTACAGAAGTGTCGAAAGCAGCATATACATGCCTGTTCCGTCACAGATTCCATGAGCGACATCCAGAAACAGATAGTCGTTATTATAAGATACGGCCCACAGCTTGTGCTGTTATTTCAAATAAAAAAGGACACTTTACATGTCCTCTTAAGTAGCGGGGAAAGGATTTGAACCTTTGACCTTCGGGTTATGAGCCCGACGAGCTTCCAGACTGCTCCACCCCGCGATAGATGTGATCAAGGATCACATCGTAAATGGGTGGAGGTGGATTCGAAC
>DFEA01000092.1:8495-9040 GCA_002368575.1 Lachnospiraceae bacterium UBA3814
GGCCACTCGGGAATCCACCCATTTATCAGGATGAGGAAAACCCATCCATAAATACATTTTCAACACAATCCCTGATCACATTAACTGCTATCAGGGCTCAGCCGATGATCGGACTCGAACCGATAACCTGCTGATTACAAATCAGCTGCTCTGCCAATTGAGCCACATCGGCATAAATGGGACCTATAGGGCTCGAACCTATGACCCTCTGCTTGTAAGGCAGATGCTCTCCCAGCTGAGCTAAGATCCCATTTTGGATTAGAAGTATTAACTGCAACAAATATCATTATAACATAACTCTGATGATTATAACAGTTAATATTTCAAAAAAATGTAACAATATCCTTATGAGGATATCTTATCGGAACCTGATTATTCCGATAACGACCCAGACGGGACTCGAACCCGTGACCTCCGCCGTGACAGGGCGGCGCTCTAACCAACTGAGCCACTGGGCCGGATCAAAGGTATAATACCCTCAAAACCGAATACTAAACTCTCTTGCAAGCAAACCTTGATCTAAAAAAGCATCAGACCTATTAGTA
>DFEA01000099.1:0-6234 GCA_002368575.1 Lachnospiraceae bacterium UBA3814
TTTTCCCAGCTTGTCCTGGGAATAAGGATCGCGGTCTGTATCTCGTCCGGGGATATGTCGACCTGGCCGGCCTTAATATAAAAATCCTGTATCGGAAGATATCTTCTGCCGTTTTGCCCGGCAAGCTCTACCACGGCCTCAAGGGCAAAAAGCGTGGAGGCCGTATCCGCGGAGGTGACGCCGTTGCAGGTATTGCCTCCTATGGTCCCGATATTCCTGATCTGCGGCGACCCCACCTGGTCTGCCGCCTCTCCCAGCACATTGCAGTATTTCTGTATGAGAGGATCCCCGGTTATATGGGAAAAGCTGGTAAGTGAGCCGATCCTTATGCTGTCCTCCTTATCAAGGCTTACGCCTCTCAGCTCATCAAGCATATAAATGGAAATAAGCTCCTGCCCGGCACGCTTCCCCTCCCGCAGCTGCACAAGCACATCAGAGCCTCCCGCGATGATCTGCGCCTCGGGATGTTCTAGCCTTAGCTTAACGGCATCATCAACGCTCTGCGCCTCGTAAAGCGCCTTAATGTCATACATATCTACGCCTCCTCCCGCCAGTCATCGTGAATGAGTCCTGCCCTTGTAAATTCCTCAAACAATACATGAGGATTTATCGGATTATGATCTATCGCAACTCCCGTGGCATTCAATATCGCATTGCGGATAGCGGGAGCACCCGAACAGGCCGGAGGCTCCCCCAGCGCCTTTGTCCCAAAAGGAGAGGTAGGCTCGGGATTTTCAATGAAATCCGCCTCCAGGCGGGGATGATCCATAATAGTGGACAGCTTGTAATCAAGCAGATTCCCGTTTAAGGGCCTGCCGTTCTTTTTGTCAAAAATAAGCTGCTCCGAAAGACCGTAGCCTATGGCCATTGACATGCCGCCGTGTACCTGTGCCTCGGCAAGGGCGGGGTTTATGAGCCTTCCGCAGTCATGGACATTGACAATGCGCTTTATCGTTACCTTACACATGGGAATATCTACCTCGACCTCTGCAAAGGTACAGCCGAAGGAATATGCGTTATTGCGGATCGTATAGGTGCTTTCGGCCGTGATATGCTCACTGTGCACCGGATTGTACTGTGCGGTCATCGCAAGCTCCTTAAGGCTTAACAGCACCGTTTTGTCTTCCTTTCTTATGATGTTCCCATCCGCTATATCCATACAGGATACCGCCTGACGGGTCACCTCACTTGCATATTGCAGTATTTTTCCTCTGAGGATATCCGCGGTCTGCTTTATCGCAAAGCCCGCAACATAGGTCTGACGGGAGGCATAGGCGCCAAGCCCCGTCGGAGTGATATCCGTATCCTGACAGGATTTCACATGCACATCCCGGCAGCTTCTAAGGCCCACCGCCTCAGCCACCATCTGTGCAAAGGCCGTATCCGCGCCCTGGCCGATCTCAGTCTCTCCGCACTGAAAGGTCACGGTACCGTCAAGGTTCAATAACATCCTGTTTGAGGAGGTCTCAAGCGCTATGGGATAGACCGCCGTATTATACCAGAAGGTTGCAAGACCTATCCCGCGTCTTATATCTTTGGTATCGGCGGCAAATTCCTTCCTTTTGCGTTCATAATCCATAAGACCCGCCCCCCTTGCCATGCACTCCCTGTAGGAATCGTAATAATTGGTATTATGGGAGAAGCCGTCATGAAACCCCTTTGGCATTATATTCCTTTCCCTGAATTCATAGGGATCCATTTGAAGGGCAAGGGCACAGTCCTCGATATTTGCCTCGTCCGCAAAGCTTGCCTGAGGCATTCCGTAGCCCCTCATGGCCCCGGCCGCCGGGCGGTTGGTAAAGACCGTATAAGCATCACATTCCATGTTTTCACAGGGATAATGCTGGGGAAACGAGCCAATGGCCTTTGCGGCCACGGAATGGCCATGGGAAGCATAGGCACCCTGGTTTGAAAAAAGCTCCACCTTTCTTGCCGCGATAGTCCCGTCCCCGCGCAGCCATGTCACGATATGGAACCTCATGGCATGCCTCACCCGGTTTGACACAAAGGTCTCCTCCCTGCTGCAGTCAAGGCGTACCGGGCGCCCTCCGACCTGAGTCGTGCAGAAGGCACAAAGCGGCTCGTAAAGCGCATCCTGTTTATTTCCGAAGCCGCCCCCGATATATGGCTTTATCACCTCTATATCCCCCCAGGGGCGTCCCAGGGCCTGTCCGGTTATACGCCGTATTATATGAGGTATCTGAGTGGAGGAAACGATCACTATCCTGCCGTTCTCCTCCCAGGAAAAGCAGCCGTGGTTTTCAATGTGGCAATGCTGTACCGTCGGCGTATCATACCATTTATCCACACAGATCAGTCCCGGCTCCTTTATCGCGGCCTGATAATCTCCCTTACGTATTTCCGTGTGCTTTAATACATTGCCGGCAAAGCCCTCATGCAGCAGCGGAGCGCCTTCCCTCATGGCCTCCTGCGGGTCAAGTACAAAGGGAAGCTCTTCATAGTTGACCTTTATGGCACGCACTCCCTGTACGGCTGAGACCTCATCCTCGGCAATGACCACCGCAACGTCGTCTCCGAAATAGCGGACATGACGGTTCAGAAGCTGCCGGTCGGCAATATCCTGATGTCCTTCATCCATCGACCAGGGATGCCCCGCGGTGGGAAAGCAGATGTCGGGGACATCAAAGCAGGTGAGCACCCTTATGACCCCGGGGATCCTTTCCGCATCGGAGGTATCTACAGAGGTTACGATACCATGCGCGATCTCGGAATGCTTAACTCGCGCGTAAAGCGCACCCTTCGGGATACGGTCCTCATAATATTTCGTCCTTCCGCTGGCCTTGTCGTAGCCGTCAACGCGCAGCTCTCTTTTTCCTGTTATGCTCATATCGCCCTCCAAACCCGCAGAGGCTCTGCGTCTTTTCCTGATGCTCAGGAAAGAGTTGACTTATCCCTTATTTATGTATAATCTGAAACACATGAATGACCCGGCAAAACGTAAACAGAATCCTTATAAGGCAGACAGAGACCGCACCGGCTGTGTGATCCTGGCCGCGGGAAACGCGTCACGCTTTGGGGAAAACAAGCTCACCGTAAAGCTCGGTTCAAGGGCGGTCATCGAACATGCGTTTGATGCTGTTCCAGCAGGGCTTTTTGAAGCCGTCTGTGTTGTTACCCAATATGACGAAATAGAGGCGCTTTCCCGGCAGTACGGCTTTAAATGTATCCGCAACGACCGTCCCGGTTCGGGCCTTGGCTATACGATAAGGCTTGGAACAGAGGCGCTTTCGCCCTGCTGCGGCGCGATCCTTTATATGGTCTCGGACCAGCCTCTTCTTAAAAAGGAAAGCCTGGAGAGGCTTTATAAGCTCCATTTAAAGTATCCGGATAAGATAATAAGCGCCGCCTGCAGCATGAGGCAGGGAAACCCCTGTATCTTTCCCGAAAGGTACTTTCCGGAGCTTACCGCGCTTACCGGCGACACCGGAGGAAAAAGCGTTATCCGAAGCCACACGGACAGTCTCATCCTCTGTGAGCTTGAGGAGCAGGAGCTTACGGACATAGATACCCCTGAGGAGCTTGAGAGCCTTAAAGCGCTAAGACCGTCCCTTCCCTCCTGAATACGGTGTATCCTCAAGAGGAAGGCTCATGCGCCGTTTCCCGTCAAAACGATAATAGGCGTCCGCGATCGCGGGAGCAGTGGGTATTGAGGTTATCTCTCCTATGCCTATTGCCCCGCCCGAAAGCTTTAGTCCCGGTTTCTCCACCACAATAGCCTTAACGGGAGGCACCTGTGTGGCACGCAGCAGCCCAAGGGTCCCGTATCTTGCAGTGGGTCTCAGGTTTTCATCTATCGGGAAGCCCTCCGTAAGGGCATAGCCCATAGACATGATAACTCCGCCCTCTATCTGTCCCTCACAGGACAGGGGATTCACGGCCTTTCCCACATCATGGGCGGCGACCAGCTGCTTTATCCTTCCTGTTTCCCTGTCGATTATACAGAGCTGTGTGGCATACCCGTAGGCAATATGGGATACGGGATTTGGCACCTCCGCCCCCAGGGGGTCCGTAGCCGCAAGATACTCTCCGTAAAATTCCATTCCCTTAAGCTTTGGCAGAGGCCTTTCCTTAAGGGCTTCATTAAGCTTCTCACAGGCGCGTCTTACAGCCTCACCGGTGATAAGCGTCTGCCTTGAGCCCGAGGTGTCACCGGAATCGGGGGCTATCCAGGTGTTGCTCCGTTCATATACCATATCGTCAGGCGATATGCCTGTATTCTCGGAAACTATCTGCATAAGGACTGTCCCCAGTCCCTGTCCGATACAGGAGGCGCCGGAATATATATGCACCTTTCCGTCGTCCTCTATTATAAGCCTTGCCCGCCCCCAGTCAGGCAGCCCCACTCCGACGCCCGAGTTTTTCATCGCGCAGGCTATCCCCACAGGATCCCCGTTCCTTACGGCCTCATCATAATAAGGCTTCACCGCCTCAAGCGTCTCTATGAGCCCGGTTTCAGCCCCCGCTATCTGTCCGTTTGGAAGCACCCCGAAGGGACGTATCGCGTTTAGGTAGCGTATCTCCCACGGGCTTATCCCCACCCTGTCAGCCATCATGTTTAAGAGAGTTTCGGTGGCAAAGCAGGTCTGTGTGACCCCGAAGCCGCGAAATGCCCCGGCAGGCGGGTTGTTTGTATAATAAGCGGTGCCGTCTATCTCAAAATTCTCATACGCATAGGGGCCTGCCGCATGAGTGCAGGCGCGCTCCAAAACCGGCCCTCCCAGAGACGCGAAGGCCCCCGTGTCAGACACGACCTTTGCACTCACGCCCTGTATGATGCCGTTTTCATCACAGCCCATCGTGAAATCCATCCACATCGGGTGACGCTTCGGGTGAACGAGAATAGACTCCTGCCTTGACAGCCTTACCTTCACCGGAACACGGGCAACATATGCAAGAAGGGCGGCATGGTGCTGTACGGACATGTCCTCCTTCCCGCCGAAGCCTCCTCCCACCAGCTGGTTCTCCACCAGGCACAGCTCAGGCCCCACACCCAGCATTTCAGAGCACTCCCTCATTGTCGTATGGGTGCTCTGGTCGCTTGTAAGAAGCTTCACTCCGCCGTTCTCAAGCGGCAGAGCCACGCAGCATTCCGGCTCCAGAAAGGCATGCTCCGTAAAAGGAGTCTCAAAATGCCCCGTTATCACATGCCTGCTTCCGGCGATGGCATTATCCGCGTCACCTCTCGATACATGCTTATGGGCCTGAACATTGTCCTTTTCATTTTCAAATACGAGGGGGGCATTATCCGAAGCCGCCTCGGCCGGGCCATGAACGGCGGGAAGCACTTCATATTCAACCTTAACGAGCTCCTTAGCCTTTAGAAGCGCCTCAAAGGACCTCGCGCACACAAGGGCCACCGCGTCACCGAGATAGTGTGTTATCTCTCCCACGGGGATAAGGGTCGGCTGATCCTTTTTAATATGCCCGACATAGTTTTTGCCGGGAATATCCTCCGCGGTCAGCACGCATACAACTCCCGGAACGGCCTTTGCCTCTGAGGTATCGATGCTCAGTAGCCTGGCTCTTGCGTAACGGCTGCGCACCGCACTGCCGAAGCACATTCCGTCAACATATATATCGTCAGGATATTTTCCGTAGCCCTGCACCTTCTCCGCCGCATCTATCCGGGGGACCGAAGCACCGAGCCTGAAGCTTCCTCCGTCTTCGGAAGGGAGTCTCCCTTCCCTGAATATCTCCGCCGCAAGAAGGATCGCATCAAGGATCTTTACATAGCCCGTACACCGGCAGATATTCCCGCGTATCGCAAAAGCCGCCTCCTCCCGGGTGGGACAGGGATTAACGTCCAAAAGCGCCTTGGTGCACATTACCATGCCCGGAGTGCAGAACCCGCACTGAACGGCACCCGCATGGCCAAAGGCGAAGGTATAGACCTCCTTTTCCCATTGGGACAGGCCCTCTACCGTCACAACGCTTTTTCCGTCCATTTTATCGGTCTGAAAAACACAGGCCTTTGCGGCCCTTCCGTCGATCAGGACCGTACAGGTCCCGCAGGCTCCCTCGCTGCAGCCGTCCTTAACGCTTGTCAGGCGCAGCGTATCACGCAGAAAGCGTATCAGCTTCTGATCCCTGTGAACGGTAACAATACTGCCGTTAACGGTAAACGTAGCCGCCATCAAAGCCCTCCCCGTAAAAATGTACAATCATCCCCAAATATGTCGCCTGTTTTCCACATTATAGCACAGGCCAATGTCA
>DFEA01000099.1:6360-20168 GCA_002368575.1 Lachnospiraceae bacterium UBA3814
TTGCCTGCGCCGATTTATTCATAAATCATGCGCTTAGGTGCGAACTTTAGTTCGCGCCGATCGGTTCGATCTATCGAACCGGTCATTTCCTTTTAAGGGTCATGGTATATTCGCCGGAGGCTTCCTCTACAGAGACCGTATAGCCCTGAAAGGACGCAAAGCGTGTAATGTTCTCAACACATACCCTTGCGTCCACCAGTACCCTGAGCTCTGCCGGGAAGCCTTCCCTTTTGACCGCCTCCTGAACCATTACCACCGGTATAGGGCAGCTCTGCCCCCTTGCATCTATCATGAAGCCCTTCCTCCTTAGTATGCGCCGATTTACGAAGTAAATCGTGCGCTTAGGTGCGAACTTCAGTTCGCGCCGATCCGTTCAGCCTGCTGAACGGATCATTTCCTTGCCTGCGCCGATTTACGAAGTAATCGTGCGCTTAGGTGCGAACTTCAGTTCGCGCCGATCCGTTCAGCCTGCTGAACGGATCATTTCCTTGCCTGCGCCGATTTACGAAGTAATCGTGCGCTTAGCCGCCTTCATTATGAATTTCCCGCAGCTGTTCATCACCATTGCCTGACAGTTACGATTTCCTTACTTCTTGCTCCTGCAGTTTGTTATGGAAATAACGAGCAATACGGCAAAGCCTGTAAATACGGTAGCCTTTCCCGCGGTGCTTATCCCGCCGACCTTGTAAACACCGTCGGTCACGGAATCCGCGCTGCCGGCAAGGCCGAAATTATGGGAAAGAGCCGTTCCCATAAGCATTCCGAGAACCGTCACACCGCTGTCCCCGTTTCCCTCTCCCGTAAGTATAAGCTGCCTCAGGGGACAGCCTCCGAGAAGAACGCTTCCCCATCCGGCAAGAGCCATCCCCAGAAAATTCCACAGCTGCGACGAATGGGAGACCGGCTGTGAAAGAGTCGAGAAGCCGGTAAAGCTTCCGGTTATGATATTTCCCAGAAGGACGGTGATGAATATGACCGCAAAGCCTGAAAGCAGATTAAAATCCCTGAACATAACGGCATCCCTCATACCGCCGACCATACAGAGACGGGATCTCTGTGAAAGAGCGCCGACAATCAGGCCTGCCGCAAGCGATACGAGCACCGGGGCATACCTTGAGCCCGGGCCCTCCTCCGACAATGCGAATATCGAAGGGACGAGAAGAAACAGTATGAACATAAGGATCAGCACACCGGGTACGGCAAAGCCCTCGGTGCCCTTTACCTCATAGGCTCTTTTAAGGGTAAAGCCCTTTTTCAGGAAAAAGATTCCCGTAAGGATACCCGCAAAGAAGCCCGCAAGCCCCACAAATGCGTTCAGATCACCCCCGCCCATTCGTATAACCATCCTTAAGGGGCAGCCTAAGAACACAAGGGCACCCATCATGACAAAGGCCCCCAGTACAAAGCGTGTTGCGGGCGAGGAGCCGGCCCTTGGCCTGAATTCCTTATAACCCAGGGACATTATCATCGAGCCCGCAACCAGCCCCACTATCTCAGGGCGGAAATACTGGACCGGCTTTGCGCTGTGAAGCTTTAAGGCTCCGGCAATATCCCTGATAAAGCAGGCGATGCAGAACCCCATGTTGGCCGGATTTCCCAGCACTGTAAGAGCTGTCGCAAGGATTCCGACAACAGCGCCCGCTGCTATCACTGATATTTTTATACGTCCGTTCATATACGGCCTCCTTTATTCGTAGCTGTTATTATTCAGAATCAGTGTCATTAACTTAAGCTGCTATATGTTGTGAGCTTAAGTTAATGACATTGATTCATAATGAGGTTCACCCCCTGTCAGCCCGCTCACCTAATCGCTGGTTTTACTTCGTAAATCGGCGCTGGCAAGGAATAAACGCTTTCCTCCACGGTATCTCTCCACTCTGCCTATCCGCTGCGCAGACGGTACAGCACCCTTAAGCTCCGAAAAAAGCGCATCCGCGTCAGCAGGGTCCACTGCCATGAGAAGGCCTCCGGAGGTCTGGGGATCATAGAGCACATCCTGTATGCAAAGGCTTACGTCTCCCGGGTCCACAAAGGCCTCGGCAAAGTCACGGTTTCTGTACATCCCCTCTGGAAGGATGCCAAGCCGCGCAAGCTCAAGGGCCTCAGGGATGATATCAACGGCAGCGGTATCGATGTGCAGCTCTGTACCGCTGCCCTGTGCCATTTCAAGACAGTGCCCGAGGAGTGAAAAGCCTGTAACATCGGTGCAGGCATTCACCTTATGCCTTACCATTATATCTCTTGCGGCCTTATTAAGGACAGTCATGAGCCCTACGGCCCTTTTCATCGTCTCCGGCCCCGTAAGGTCAGCCTTTGCGGCAGTAGTCAGTATCCCCGTTCCCAGAGGCTTTGTGAGGATGAGTATGTCGCCCTCCCTTGCCGTACTGTTCCTGATCACCCTGCGGGGATCCGCAAAGCCCGTCACCGCAAGGCCGTATATCGGTTCGTCATCCAGTATGCTGTGGCCCCCGCTAATGATAACTCCCGCTTCGTAAGCCTTCTCGTAGCCTCCCCTGAGTATCTCGTGTACAGCATCCTGGGGCATTTTCTCCGGTACTGCCATTATATTCAGGGCAAGCCTGGGCTCGCCCCCCATGGCATAAATATCGGAAAGAGCATTCGCTGCCGCTATCTGCCCGAAGATATAGGGATCATCATGGATGGGCGGGAAAAAATCCACGGTCTGCACCAGCGCAAGCTCCTCAGAGATCCTGTACACACTTGCATCATCGCTTGTATCAAAGCCAACCAGCAGATCAGGATCCCTTAACACACTGATGCCCGTCAGGAGCTTTTCAAGCACTCCCGCACCCACCTTTGCCCCGCACCCCGCACACCTTGCGAGCTTAGTGAGCTTTATGTCCTTTTCCTCTCCGTAATTGCCGCCAGGTTCCAATTTCTGCCCTCCAGTCGTACACGAGCCGGTTTTCCGGGCTCTTATCCCAGGGTCTGTAACCTTATCTGCCGATTCAGGCAAAGGATAGCCTCCAGCACTCCCCCCGCCACGGAAAGAGCCTTGTCAGAGACCATGCCGCAGTATTCCGCCCTGCCTCTTGGATCCACATCTCCCGATTTCATGCCCTTTGTCACAAAAACGCCATCCGCAATAAGGCCTCTCAGCACTCCCGCTATGGAGGTCTTTACCGGTATGCCGTCCACTGTTCCCACTATCTCGCCTTCTCCGACCATGTCTCCTATCCTGTGAAGGCCCTTAAAGCTCCCGTCGGCAGGAGCGCGGATGATCCTCTCTCCGGAAAAGCCTCCGATAAGACCGGGGATCTTGGTATCAGGCAGAGCCGTCCCTTCGTAAAGGACTCTTCCCAGGGTATGGCCCCTCATGGTCTCGACTACCGCATGGCAGTCCAGACCTGCGTTAAAGCCGGGACCTATGCCTATTACGGTCCCGGCATCCGTGATCCCGGTCCCCAGATTGCGCTTTGCAAGGATGGCATCCACGAGGACATCGGGAAGTATGAGAGGCAGGCTTTTGCATTCCGGGTCGACCATCACCGGGATCACACCCTCCTTAAGCATCAAAAGCGCTTCCTCCGCGTTCTCCGCAAGCCGTCCGGTAATGCCCTCCACCGTCTGGCTTTTGTTCATTACCGCTTCGGAAAAGGCCACGCTCCGCCGTATCGCGGTCGGGTGCGGCAGCTCGGTCATTATCACCCGCATTCCGGAGCGAAAAAGCCTTACGGCGATGCCGCTTGCCATATCCCCGGCACCTTTTATGAGTACAGTCAGCTCCATTGTGTATACACTCCCTGTCTGAGGCTCCCCAGTACGACCCTGCGTGAAAGCTTTGCCGCAAGCCTTTCAGCAAGAAAAGCCTCTCTCTCCTTCTCGGTCTTGTTGATATAGACCACATCACCAAGTCCCTCTGCCGCTATTACCCTGCTTTCACCCTCGGGAGACGTTTCCCGGTCAATGGGTATCCCGGAAAGCCCGGACCAGATCTCAGGCCTGTGACATACCTCCCTTACAGGTCTCCCAAGGCCGTCGGCGCCGACCACCAGGATGACCCTCCCGGTATTTTCCGGAATGACCGGCTCATGCGCAGCGTGCGCCTTAAGGGGAAGCCCCCTTGCGCCGTCAGCCTCCACCAGGACATAGTCGCTCATGGCCGCAAGCTCGGAAAATGAGGGAAGCGCTGCCTTAAGCTTGCCCTTTTCCGCAGGGGTTCCCGCACATACGAAGCCTGAGGCCGAAAGAGCCTCCATGATCCCGTCCTTATCTGACGCGACCGCCACTGCCCGCTCCGGGACCAGTATCCTTGTCGAGGTGCAGATTATCACCCTGCCTTTGCTCCTTAGCTCCTTTGCAAGAGTATAAAGGAGAGTGGTCTTCCCCCCTCCCCCGATTATCGCAGTCACGCCCTTTTCAATTCCGAGCATTAACGAAAGCCGCATCTAAAATACCATCTCGTAAACACCGTCAAACTCTATGCGGTTTGTTTCGAGTGCTTCTTCAAGCCTTTTGCGGGTCTTTTTCGGCCCTTTCCAGGCTATCCCGCAGTCGGCGGAAAGATTTCTCGGAACAGAGATAAGCCTTCCCTCTATTTCGTTTTTCCTGCATATTTTTTCTGTCGCCATCGCTTCCGCCGTTGTATGAAAGGTGACGATGACACAGGGGCCGTTATCCGTTGTCATTATCTCTCCCGTTGCCGCCCTTCCCTGTCCGCGCCGATTTGTTTACAGTAATTCTATTTTAATATTATTGACCAAAAAATCAATCCGCTGTAAAATATTTTTGTTCAAATCATCCAGATTAATGCTTTTGATCATTTCCATGTATGCGCCGCTTCGGTTCGTCCTGAGGATCGGATCATTTCTTTTCAGTCCGCAGAAAGGAGGCTGCCCTGATGCTTTTGATCGGAAACGGAATACTTATCACAAGAGATGAGAACAATTCCTGGTTTGAAAACGGTGCCGTGGCTGTCGAGAGCAACACCATAAAGGAAGCAGGAGATCACTTTACCCTTAAGGCAAAATACCCCGGGGCAGAATTCATTGATGCCGGGGGAGGCGTGATAATGCCGGGGTTTATCAATGCCCATACACATATCTATTCCGGACTTGCCCGCGGTCTGTCAATAGACGGGAACGATCCCACCGATTTTCTGGAAATACTTGAAGGCACCTGGTGGGCCATAGACAGAAGGCTTACCCTTGACCGCACCAGAGCCAGCGCTTATGCTACTATCCTTGAATGCATAAGGAACGGTGTCACCACGATCTTTGATCACCACGCAAGCTTCGGAGAGATCCCCGGCTCACTGTTTGCCATAAAGGACGTCGCCGTGGAGCTTGGCATACGCTCCTGCCTCTGCTATGAGGTATCTGAAAGGGACGGTAAGGAAAAGACAGAGCAGGCAATAAAGGAAAACAAAGAATTTGCCGTGTGGGCCGCAAAGGAAAACGACAGCATGATTAAGGCCATGTTCGGAGGTCATGCCCTCTTCACCATCTCCGACAGCACCTTTGAAAAAATGGTCGAAGCCAACAACGGTCTGACCGGCTTTCATATACATGTGGCGGAGGGAATGAACGATGTGTACGACAGCCTGAAGAATTACGGCTGCCGCCCCTTAAACCGCCTTTTATACAATGGTATACTGGGTGAAAAGACCCTCCTCGGACACTGTATACACATAAGTCCCGCAGAAATGGATATAATAAAGGAAACCGGCACCATGACCGTTAATAATCCCGAGTCGAACATGGGAAATGCGGTGGGCTGCGCCCCGGTCCTTCAAATGCTGAAAAAGGGCATCACCGTCGGGATGGGGACGGATGCCTATACCCACGATATGCTTGAAAGCCTCAAGGTTTTTCTGCTTATACAGCGCCATAACCAGTGTAAGCCCAATGTCGGCTTCGGCGAGGCCTTTCAGATGCTGTTTGATAATAACCGGGTAATAGCCGAAAAATATTTCGGGCGCCCCATAGGCGTTATAAAGGAGGGGGCGGCTGCCGATGTCATAGTAATGGATTACCATCCGTTTACTCCCTTTTCGGGGGAAAATGTAAACGGCCATATCCTTTTCGGCATGATGGGAAGGCATTGCACCACCACGGTCATAAACGGCAGGGTACTGTATAAGGACCGAAGGTTTACTTTTGCAGACGAGGAAAAGCTTAACGCTTTTATCCTTGAACAGAGCAGGGGGCTCTGGGGAGAGCTTAACAACAGGGCATATTAATGAATAAAGGAGAAAAGCATGAGTGATGTTATGAGACCCCTGCCATTTAAACAGCTTATGGAATGGGTGCTTGAGGAGCACGAAAAATACGGAAGCATCTTCGGCGTCAGGCGATTCGTTAAATATCCGGCACGTGAAACGCTTTCAGTTTTTAATGAAAGGCTGGAAGCTCCATACGGACCTGCGGCCGGTCCCAATACACAGCTGGCCCAGAACATCATAGCCTCCTATGTGTCCGGCGCAAGGTTCTTTGAATTAAAGACCGTACAGGTAACGGACGGTGAGCAGCTGTCAAAATGTATAAGCAAGCCCTGTATCACTGCCGCAGACGAATGCTATAACTGTGAATGGTCAACGGAGCTTACCGTTTCCGATGCCTTTTCCGAATATGTCCGCGCCTTTGTCGCCTGTAAGCTCCTTGCCCGGGAGTTTTGCCTCGGCGACCCCGACGCCTTCGTTTTCAATATGTCCGTGGGATATGATCTTAAGGGAATAAAGTCTGACAAGATAAACTCCTACATAGACAATATGAAGGATGCCTCGGAGACGGAGGCTTATAAGGAGGCCATAGACTGGGCCCTGTCAAACCTTCACAGGTTTAAAAATATCGACGCCGATTATGTAAGGAGCATACCCAAAAGGATCTCCTGCTCGGTCACCGAATCGACGCTTCACGGCTGTCCACCGCAGGAGATCGAAAGGATCGCCGCGTATCTCATGACGGAAAAAGGGCTCCACACCTTCATAAAATGCAATCCTACCCTTCTGGGCTACGATACGGCAAGGAAAATCCTCGACAGCCTGGGCTTTGATTACGTCGCCTTTGACGATCATCACTTTAAGGAGGACCTTAAGTGGGAGGATGCCGTACCGATGTTTGAAAGGCTCAGCGCGCTTGCACGGGAAAACGGCGTGGAATTCGGCTTAAAGCTCACCAATACCTTCCCCGTAGACGTAAAGGCGGGCGAACTTCCGAGTACGGAGATGTATATGGCCGGGCGGGCGCTCTTCCCTCTTACCGTTCATCTTGCGCGTCTGATCTCCGAGGAATTTGAAGGAAGGCTTCGCATATCATATTCAGGCGGAGCCGTGGTCCAGAATACGGGAGCGCTTTTTAAGGCGGGTATATGGCCGATCACCATGGCTACCAACATCTTAAAGCCCGGCGGCTATGAAAGGCTTGCCCAGATCGCTCACGTTTTTGATGAAAACCTCGGGCACCCTGATAAAACGGTAAATATCGGTCTTCTCAGAAGGCTTGATGAGGACGTCCATAACGATCCTCTGTATCATAAGAGCATAAAGCCGCTTCCCGACAGGCACATTAAAGAGCCGCTCCCTCTGTTTGACTGCTTTACCGCTCCCTGTACGAACGGCTGTCCCGTTTCTCAGGACATTCCTGCCTATCTCAGGGCAATGGAGGAAAACGACGCCGAGACAGCTTTAAGGATCATCCTGAAGCGCAATGCCCTTCCATTCA
Source organism: Lachnospiraceae bacterium UBA3814 (assembly GCA_002368575.1). Classification (GTDB taxonomy): domain Bacteria; phylum Bacillota; class Clostridia; order Lachnospirales; family Lachnospiraceae; genus UBA2868. The sequence goes on from DFEA01000099.1 coordinate 14,043, forward strand.
TCACCGGCACCATATGTCCGCATCACTGCACGGATAAATGCATGCGAAGCTACTATGAGGAAGGCCTGCATATAAGGGAAACAAAGCTTCGCGCGGCGCGTTTGGCTTATGATAAGGTCCTTTCCTCCCTGAGACCGCCTGAAGGACGGACCGACAAAAGGGTGGCCATAGTGGGCGGCGGCCCCGCAGGGCTTTCGGCGGCATTTTTCCTTACACGGGCAGGGATCCCCGCTGTCATATTCGAAGCCGAAAACACCCCGGGCGGCATCGTGAGCTCTGCTATCCCTGAATTCAGGATAAGCGGAGACTCCGTTAAAAAGGATATCTCTCTTTGCCTTGCCTTCGGCGCAGAGGTAAGGACGGATACAAGGGTAAGCTCCATTGAGGAGCTTAAGGAGCAGGGCTTTACGGATGTGATCATCGCTGTGGGAGCTTCAAAGCCCGGCCGTTCACCTCTTAAGTACGGTGAAGCAATGGATGCGGTGGAATTTCTTAAAAAAGCAAAGAATTCTCCCGATACCCTTGAGGTCGGAAAGCAGGTGGCGGTCCTTGGCGGGGGAAATACCGCCATGGATACTGCCAGGGCCGCAAAACGCCTTAAGGGAGTTAAAAAAGTCAGCCTTATATACAGAAGGACCGAAAGATATATGCCCGCAGACGAGGAGGAGCTGGCCGCAGCCCTTAGGGATGGCGTTGAATTCATGGAGCTCCTGTCTCCTGTTGGCTTTAAGGATAAAATACTCACCTGCTCCGTCATGGAGCTTGGACAGGCTGACGCATCAGGCAGGCGTTCTGTCATTGATACGGGAAAGACCGTTGAACTGCCCGCAGATACCGTGATAGCCGCGACGGGTGAGGCTATCGATACCTCTCTTTATGAAAGCCTGGGGATAACCACGGATGCAGCGGGGAGGCCCGAAACAAACGAAGACCTTGAGACCGTTGTTCCCCGAGTCCTTGCGGCAGGCGACTGCAGAAGAGGTCCTTCCACCGTTGTTGAGGCAATCTCTGACGCCTTAAAGGCAGCGTCTGCCATAGCCGGCATAACTGCCGGCCTTCCCGAAGAAGGGAAGGAATATGACGACAGCCGTAACTGCCCAGTCAGCCGCTTGCAGACTTGCAGGCGGCGTGCCTGCACAGTTGCGGAGCCAAGCGGCAGGGGCACTTCCAATGCGCAAGCTGCCCCTGCCGCCGTATCTGCCCAGGATAACCGGGCAGATACCGACAGCCTTTATATCGGCAGAAAGGGTGTCATATGTACCGCCTCCGAAGAGCTTCCCGATAAAAGATGCCTTGGATGCCCTTCAGTCTGTTCGGTATGTACGGATGTGTGCCCGAACAGGGCAAACATATCGATCCGACTCCCCGACAAAGGAAGAACGGAAATCCTCCATGTGGACGGAATGTGCAATGAATGCGGAAACTGTGCGGTCTTCTGCCCCTACAGCGGAGCGCCCTACAGGGATAAATTCACCCTGTTCCATACAGAGGAGGACTTTCATCAAAGCAGCAACAGCGGCTTTGTAATGCTTGATGATAAGGAGCTTCTTCTCAGAATAAACGGAAGGGAAGAAAGAAGCAGCCTTTCAGGCGCGGCGGAAATATCTCCGGATGCTTTTTCCGTTATAAACGCAGTTGTCAGGGAGCACTCCTATCTGCTGCGGTGACACGCTTTTGCCCTTCATAAGTAAAGCAAACAGAGAGGAACCGATTTGGACAGGATAAAATGGGCAGTAAACAAAATGCCTAAGAGTGATGACAGATGGCTTCATATAATGTCTGCCGAAAATGTGGACAGGGCTCTTGCCTTTCACAGAAGCTTTCCGCAGTATTCGGTGACGCCCCTCAGGGAGCTTAAGAAAATGGCGGCCTTTCTGGGCCTCTCCTCGGTTTTTGTGAAGGATGAGAGCTATCGCTTCGGCCTTAACGCCTTCAAGGTGTTAGGGGGTTCCTTTGCGATGGCAAGGTATATAGCCTCCGAAACAGGAAGGGATATCTCCGAGGTTACCTATGCTTATCTTACCGGCGATGAGCTTTTAAAGGAATTCGGCCAGGCCACCTTCTTTACGGCAACGGACGGAAACCACGGCAGAGGCATCGCATGGGCAGCCGCCAGGCTTAAGCAGAAGGCCGTTGTCCACATGCCGGAGGGCACCACAAGGGCAAGGTTTGATAATATTGCAAGGGAAGGCGCGGCTGTCAGTATAGAGGAGCTTAATTATGACGACTGTGTAAGGCTGGCCGCCAGGGAGGCTTCCGAAACCAGACATGGCGTCATCATACAGGATACGGCATGGGAGGGCTATGAGGAGATCCCTTCATGGATCATGCAGGGGTACGGTACCATGGCGCTTGAAGCGGCAAACGCTCTTTCCGCGTCGGGGATCGACCGTCCCACTCACGTATTTGTCCAGGCTGGCGTAGGCAGCCTTGCCGGAGCTGTGGTTGGCTATTTTGCCGGCAGATTTCCCGATGATCCCCCGGTCTTTGTCATAATGGAGGCTGATGCCGCAGCCTGCCTCTATAAGGGTGCCGTCCGGGGAGACGGAATGCCGGAAAAGGTCGGCGGAGAGCTGAATACCATTATGGCCGGTCTTGCCTGCGGAGAACCGAATACGATAGGCTGGGACATACTGAGGAATCATGCCGATGTCTTCCTCTCCTGCCCCGATCATATCGCCGCAAGGGGGATGCGGATGCTCTCAGCCCCCATAAAGGGAGATCCGCAGATAATAAGCGGTGAATCCGGAGCTCTCGGCATGGGGGTGCTGGATGCCCTGATGAGCCTTAGTGAATACGGGGAGCTGAGGGCCTGTCTCGGTCTTGACGAAGGCTCTAAGGTCCTTATGTTCTCAACGGAGGGCGATACCGACCCGGAAAGATACAGAAGCATTGTGTGGAACGGTGAAAATAAATAGTTTAATACGGAAATCGGCGCAGACAAGGAAATGATCGGTTCGACAGATCGAACCGATCGGCACGATCTGAAGATCGTGCCTAAGCGCACGGTTTCCTTCGGAAATCGGCGCGGACAAGGAGGAAAAATGTCACCGGATTTTGAAAAGATCAAGGAAGCCGCCGAAGGCTACAGAGCCGATATGTGCGCATTTTTAAGGGCCATGATCTCCCATCCCAGCGAAAGCTGCAATGAGAAGGAGGTTGCCTTATGCATTAAGGCCGAAATGGAAAAGCTGGGCTTTGACAGCGTGGAGATCGACGGTCTCGGAAACGTGATCGGCTGGATGGGTGACGGCGAAAGGATAATCGCCATAGACGGACACATCGATACGGTCGGGATCGGAAATATTGACAACTGGGAGCACGATCCCTACGAAGGCTATGAAACCGATGAGATAATCTACGGACGCGGAGGCTCCGATCAGGAGGGCGGAGTCTGCAGTGCCGTATACAGCGCGAAGATCATGAAGGATCTCGGGCTGATCCCTGAGGGCTGCAGGATAATGGTCGTAAGCTCAGTCCAGGAGGAGGACTGTGACGGTATGTGCTGGCAGTATATCTGCGAGAAGGATAACATACGTCCTGAATTCGTTATTTCCACAGAGCCTACGGATGGAGGGATATACAGGGGCCACCGGGGAAGAATGGAGATACGCGTGGATGTGAGGGGCATCTCCTGCCACGGCTCCGCTCCCGAAAGGGGAGACAACGCCATCTACAAGATGGCCGATATAATCGAGGATATCCGCGCGCTTAACAATAACGGCTGCGATGAGAGCACCGCGATAAAGGGGCTTGTTAAAATGCTTGAGCCCGGATATAATCCTGAGCATTACGAGGATGCAAGGTTTTTAGGCCGCGGGACCTGCACGGTTTCGGAGATCTTCTATACGTCTCCCAGCCGCTGCGCGGTCGCCGACAGCTGCTCGATTTCTGTCGACCGGCGCATGACAGCCGGAGAAACCTGGGAATCCTGTCTGGAGGAGATCCGTTCCCTTCCTTCCGTGAAAAAATACGGGAAGGATGTCACGGTGTCCATGTACACCTACGACCGCCCCTCCTGGACCGGAGAGGTCTACAGGACAGAATGCTACTTCCCCACCTGGATAAACAGTGAGGATGCTCCCCATGTACGGGCGCTTGTTGATGCTCATACCGCTCTTTACGGCGATCACAGGATGGGGCCCGAATCCGCCCGCAGGCTGCGCAACCGCCCCCTCGTTGACAAGTGGACCTTTTCCACAAACTGTGTTTCAATACAGGGGCGCTACAAAATACCCTGCGTAGGCTTTGGTCCCGGGGCCGAAAGCCAGGCTCACGCGCCTAATGAGATCACCTACAAGGATGATCTTGTAAGATGCGCCGCTTTGTATACCGCAGCCGTTAACCTTTATGACCCGAAATGATCCTTATCCATATTTTATATCAGAATATCTAAAAGGAGACTTCATATGAGCAGTATAAAGGATTTTACCGACAGGCTGGATAAGCTTGATTTCAGGAATATGTATGAGGGTGATTTTTTCCTGACCTGGGAAAAGACGGATGATGAGCTTTCCGCGGTATTCACGGTGGCGGACGCGCTCAGATATCTGAGAGAGAATAACATCTCTGTCAGGATATTTGATTCCGGCCTTGGGGTGTCACTTTTCAGAGACAATTCAACAAGGACCCGTTTTTCCTTTGCATCCGCCTGTAACCTTCTGGGACTTGAGGTTCAGGATCTTGACGAGGGAAAGAGCCAGATCGCTCACGGAGAGACCGTTCGTGAAACGGCAAATATGATCTCCTTCATGGCGGATGTCATCGGTATCCGTGACGATATGTATATCGGCAAGGGGAACAGGTATATGCACGATGTGGTCGATGCGGTCACCGAGGGTTATAAGGAGGGAGTTCTTAAGCAGAAGCCCACTCTCGTCAATCTTCAGTGTGATATAGACCACCCTACCCAGTGTATGGCGGATATGCTCCATATTATCCATCACTTCGGAGGGGTCGACAAGCTCAGGGGCAAAAAGATCGCCATGACCTGGGCCTATTCTCCCAGCTACGGAAAGCCTCTGTCGGTCCCCCAGGGTGTCATAGGGCTGATGACCCGTTTCGGAATGGATGTCACTCTGGCTCATCCCGACGGATATGACGTCATGAAGGATGTTGAGGAGGTTGCGCGTAAGAATGCGGCAGCCTCAGGCGGAAGCTTTGCAAGGACGAGCTCAATGGAGGAGGCCTTTAGGGACGCCGATATCGTTTATCCCAAGAGCTGGGCTCCGTATGCCGCAATGGAAAGAAGGACAGAGCTTTACTCCGCCGGTGATGAAGCCGGGATAAGAGCCCTTGAGAAGGAGCTTCTTGCGCAGAACGCGTACCACAAAGACTGGTGCTGTACGGAAGAGCTAATGAAGACCACCGCAAAAGGCAGCGCCCTCTATCTTCACTGTCTTCCCGCCGACATAAACGGTGTTTCCTGCGTTGACGGAGAGGTGGAGGCGTCAGTGTTTGACCGCTATCGTACCCTCCTCTACCGGCAGGCGGGCTTTAAACCGTATATCATCGCGGCGATGATATTCCTGGCAAAGGTCAGAGAGCCGCAGGCTGTGCTAAGGGCCCTTTCGGAGGCCGGAGCACCCAGACATATTTTTGAGTGAATCCTGATCCCGGAGGACAATAATGGGCAAAAGAATAGTGATCGCTCTGGGAGGAAATGCCCTTGGCCGTAATCTTCCCGAACAGATGGCTGCCGTGAAAAAAACTGCCGCTGCCATTGCCGATCTCATAGAGGAGGCATACCTGTCTATCATACCTCAGCGCACCACCTGAAGGGTGCTGCCGCGGTAATTGACAAGGATTTTGCGGCGGAATGTCTGGCGGAAGCGATCGATGCAGAGCTTCTGATCATACTTACCGCGGTGGAAAAGGTAGCCATCCGTTTCGGTCAGCCAGATGAGCAGTGGCTCTCCAGCCTCACAACGGAGCTTGCGGCCAAATATATTGCTACCGGAGAGTTTGCTCCGGGGTCCATGCTTCCGAAGGTTGAGGCGGCGGTCAAATTTGCGGAGTCGGGTCCGAAGAGGAGTGCCCTCATTACGCTTTTGCAAAAGGCGAGGGAGGGGATCCGGGGGGAAACCGGCACTTTAATTACTAAATGATCCGTTCAGTAAACTGAAC